>DAIRVB010000759.1:0-1514 GCA_036803065.1 Streptosporangiaceae bacterium | reverse complement strand
AGCCTGCTGGCGGCCTCGTCGGCGACCGGCTTGAGGGAGGGCTGGCCGGTCACGGTGACCATGGTCTGCGGGTCGAGGGCTTCGATGATGGTCTGGCCTGCGTCGGTGCGTACCACCACGTTGCAGGGCAGCAGCAGGCCGATCGAGGGGTCGATGGCCAGTGCCCGGTGGGCCAGGGATGGGTTGCAGGCGCCGAGGATGAGGTAGTCCTCCATGTCCTGGCCGAGTTTGTCGTGCAGGGTGGCCTGCACGTCGATCTCGGTCAGCACGCCGAAGCCCTGTGCCTTGAGCGCGTCGCGGACGCGTGCCGCGGTCTCGGCGAACGGGGCCGGGGTGTGGATGGTGATGCTGTAGTCCATGTGTTTTTCTCCGTCACGCGAGGGTGAGGAACATCTTCTCCATCTGCTCCTCGGTCATCGGGGAATCGGCGTCCCCGGACAGGCATTGCCGCATGCCGCTGGCCACGATCTTGAAGCCGGCCCGGTCCAGGGCGCGTGATACCGCGGCGAGCTGGGTGACCACGTCGGTGCAGTCCCGGCCGGACTCCACCATGGCGATGACCCCGGCCAGCTGGCCGTGGGCGCGGCGGAGCCGGTTGAGCACCTGGCCTGCGGCATCCTCGTCGATCTTCATCAACCGTCTCCCTTGCTATTCACTTATCTCAGTATACCCGGCAGGGTATATGTCGTGCGGCACGTCACAGCAGGCCGGGAAGGCTGCGGATGAGCGTGTAGCCGGCCACGATAAGGACCAGCAGCGTGAACGCCGCGCTCAGCCGCTGCGGGTTGGCGTGCCCGGCCAGGCTGCCGCCAGCGAGGGCGCCGGTTACCGCGGCGGCGGTGAACACCCCGATGAGCGCCCAGTCCAGCGTCAGGCCGCCGTGACCAGCCCGCGCCGCGAGGGCTACCGCGCTGTTCACCGCGATCACGACCAGGGAGGTTCCGGCCGCCGTGGTCATGTCGAAGCCGAGGACCAGGACCAGCGCGGGGACGACGACGAACCCGCCGCCGACCCCGAAGAATCCGGTGATCAGCCCGACGCCCGTGGCGGCGGCCCCGACCAGGATGGCATGCCGGGGCCCGCCGGCAGGCGCGGCGCCCTGGGCGCGCTGAGCCTGGCCGCGGCGGCGCAGGATCATCATGACCGCCACCGCGAGCATGAGCAGGCCGAACCCGGCCAGCAGCACGCTGGCCGGGACCGCTGCGCTGGCCCTCGATCCGGCATAGGAGCCGGCGATGCCAAGGACCCCGAACGTCGCGCCTGCCTTGAGCCGGACCCGGCCGGCGCGGGCATGCACGACTGCGCCCACGACGGCGGCGGTGCCGACGACCACAAGCGAGGCTGTGGTGGCCTGGTGCGGGCTCTGGCCCAGCAGGTACACCAGGGCGGGCACGGTGAGGATGGACCCGCCCCCGCCGAGCGCGCCGAGGCTGGCCCCGATCAGCAGGCCAGCCGCGACCGCCAGCAGGATCACCGGCTCACGCCACCCGGCCGGGGCGGCCGCCGGCGGCCGC
>DAIRVB010000758.1:0-1515 GCA_036803065.1 Streptosporangiaceae bacterium | reverse complement strand
CCTCAGTGCTGGTGACGGTCTTATGCCAGAGGTCTCTCGTGCGTGCCATGGCGATTTTCCCTTTCAGCCGATGCGGCCTTGCGAGCCGGCCGGCAGGTGACCGGCCTTGCGGGCCAAGTAGATCCAGCGGCGGACGGTCCGCACCGGCACTACCGCCTGCGTGGCGAGCGCGGCGGCCGGTGATCTCGCGCCGTGCCGGATCGCGTCCGCGTAGGCGTCCGCGACGTGCCGCAGGAAGATGTCATCGAGGCGGTCAGGCCGCTCCAGCGGCGGGTGGCGGGGATGCCCGCGTTGCGGAGGCACTCGCCGCCCAGCTGGGAGATCATCCACGGGGCGTTCGGCCCGGGCTGCCCGTCGCAGCGGCGGAACGCGTACCCGCTCGCTGGCAGGCCGGGGATCACCTCGCCGATCACGAAGGCACACAACGGCACGGTGCGCTCACGTGTCCCCTTGGTTGCATCCGCGCGGACGATCAGGACCGGCGGCTGCGCGTCCTCCATGATGCTGTCACGGCGCAGGCCCGCGATCTCGCAGGCCCGCAGGCCACACCAGGCGGCGAGCACCAGCCATGGGCGGACGCGGGCCGGGGCTGCGGCCAGCGCGGCCATCAGGCCATCTTCGCTGACCGGCCGCGGCAGCCGCCGCGAGGTGCGCGGGACCGGCAGGCTCTCAGCCGGGTTGTCCTCCCGCAGGCCCTCGGTGATCGCCCACAGGTACAGCTGCTGGGCGTGGCCGACATAGTGAGGTTTTCTCACCAAGGCCGATCCGGTCATCAGGGGCCTGACACGGACGGCGAGGTAGACACGCGGACATAGCGCGAGGTCCCTGGGCAGGCGCGGAGCCGCCGGTAGAAGAGGTCTCGCTGAAGATCCACTGCCTCCCGGGAAGGCTCCGCGTGCTGTCCTATGGTGTCATGCTGGATGTCCCCGTCCGACTGGTCGTGTTCATCACGAGGCTGCTGGCCGCGCACCGCCGCGAGATCGGCACCCGCCGCGGAACCCGGGCGCTGACCTGCCAGAAGCAGGCCATCTTCGCCCTGGCCTGGTTCCGGGACCGGCCAGACATCGCCCGGCTCGGCAAGGGGGCCGGCATCTCCCAGGCCACCGCCTGCCGGTACCTGGGCGAGGCCATCGAGGTGCTGGCCGCCCGCGCGCCCGACCTGCGCGATGCCCTGGAGCGGGCGAAGGACCAGGGACTGCCGCACCTGATCCTGGACGGCAAGGTCGTCGCCACCGACCGGTGCAAGGAAAAGACCATCAGCAAGAAGGGCACGGAAATCGACCGCTGGTACTCCGGGAAGGCACACGGCTTCGGCGGGAACATCCAGGCCCTGTTCACCCCCGGCGGCATCCCGCTATGGATCTCGCCGGTCCTGCCCGGCGGCGTCCACGACATCACCGCCGCCCGCGAGCACCTGCTCGCCATCTTGCGGCCCTGCCTGAAAGACCTGCCGGTGCTGGCCGGCTCCGGGTACGAAGGCGCAGGCCACGGCGTCCACGTCCCGGTAAGGAAGCC
>DAIRVB010000757.1:0-1516 GCA_036803065.1 Streptosporangiaceae bacterium | reverse complement strand
CCCGAGACGCTGGCGAGCAAACTCCGGATGGATCTTCTCCCCAATAGCGAGATAGCGGCTGAAACCGATTCGGACGAGACCAGGCTGCGGGAAATTCTGGCGTCCATTCCCCTTAAGCGACTTCAATCTTCGGGACTAATGAAAATCCTGATCGAGCTTGCCGAAGGAAACGACCGAATTCACGGATCAGAAAAGGCGGCCGAGAGGGCCTCGATTGACACGATGGACGCCGAAAATCTTATTCAGATGGCACTGGATAGCGGCCAGTCCTCATGATGCACGAAGCTGGAGTCCCCATGACCGCGTCAACGGAACGATTCGTTGAAGCCCTACGCGCATCGCTGAAAGAAAACGATCGTCTACGCCAGCAGAACCAGGACCTCATTGCCGCATCGGTGGAGCCGATTGCGATCGTGGCGATGGCCTGCCGCTACCCCGGCGGGGTGGCCTCTCCCGAGGATCTGTGGGACCTGGTCGCCCAGGGCACCGACGCGGTCGCCGGGTTCCCCTCCGGCCGCGGCTGGGACCTCGACGACCTGTATGACCCCGACCCCGATGTGGCCGGCAAGGCATACACCCGCGAAGGCGGGTTCCTGCACGACGCGCACCACTTCGACGCGGGCTTCTTCGGCATGAGCCCCAGGGAGGCACTGGCCACCGACCCGCAGCAGCGGCTGCTGCTGGAAACCGCCTGGGAGATCTTCGAGCGGGCCGGGATCGACCCGGCCGCCCTCCGCGGCACCCCCACCGGCGTGTTCACCGGCATCATGTACAACGACTACGCCTCACGCGTCCACCACATACCCCACGACCTCGAGGGCTACCTCGGCAACGGCAGCGCCGGCAGTGTCGCCTCCGGGCGGGTCGCTTACACCTTCGGGCTGGAAGGCCCCGCGGTCACGGTGGATACCGCGTGCTCGTCCTCGCTGGTCGCGCTGCACCTGGCCTGCCAGGCGCTGCGCCGCGGCGAATGCGACCTGGCCCTGGCCGGCGGCGTCACCGTCATGGCCACCCCCGGCCTGTTCATCGAGTTCAGCCGGCAGCGGGGGCTATCACCCGACGGGCGGTGCAAACCCTTCGCCGCCACCGCTGACGGCGCCGGATTGTCCGAGGGCGCCGGCCTGCTCCTGGTCGAGCGCCTCTCCGACGCCCGCCGCCACCGGCACCCCATCCTGGCCATCATCCGCGGCTCGGCGGTGAACCAGGACGGTGCCAGCAACGGGCTGACCGCCCCGAACGGCCCCTCCCAGCAACGGGTCATCCGCCAGGCCCTGGCCACCGCCCGCCTGGCCCCCGCCGACATCGACGCCGTCGAGGCCCACGGCACCGGCACCACCCTCGGCGACCCCATCGAAGCCCAGGCCCTCATCGCCACCTACGGCCAGGACCGCCCCCCCAGCTGCCCCCTATGGCTCGGATCCATCAAATCCAACATCGGCCACACCCAGGCCGCCGCCGGCGCCGCCGGCATCATCAAAATGGTCATGGCCATCCAGCACGCCCACCTCCCCCAGAC
>DAIRVB010000756.1:0-1544 GCA_036803065.1 Streptosporangiaceae bacterium | reverse complement strand
CATGCTGGTAGACGATCGCGACCGGCGAGTCACCGCTGAACGGCGGCCGCCCGGTAAGCAGCTCATACAGCAAGCAGCCGACCGAATACAGGTCGCTGCGGGCATCCACCCGTTCGCCGCGGGCCTGCTCCGGTGACAGATACTGCGCGGTGCCGATCACCTGGGCGGTCCGGGTTATCGTGACCTGGCTGCCGGTCAGCGAACGGGCGATGCCGAAGTCCATCACCTTGACATCACCCGTGCGGGTCAGCATGACGTTCGCCGGCTTGATGTCGCGGTGCACGATGCCGTGGCGGTGGCTGTAGCCCAGGGCACCCAGGACGCCGCCGACGATCTTGAGCGCGCGTTCAGGCAGCAACCGCCGGCCCCCGCCGAGCAGGTCGCGCAGCGTCCGGCCCTCCACGTACTCCATCACGATATAAGGCACCGGAGCGGGGCCGGCCAGGTCCTCACCGGTGTCATAGACCGCGACAATCGACGGATAATTGAGCGAGGCGGCGGACTGCGCCTCCCGGCGGAAACGCTCCTGGAAGGTCTGGTCACCCGCCAGGTCATCACGGAGCGTCTTCACAGCGACCACACGGCCCAGGCGGATGTCACGCGCCCGGTAAACCTCAGCCATGCCACCACGCCCGACCACCCCATCGAGCTCATAACGGCCACCAAGGAGCCGAGGCTCAGTCATATCTCACAGTATTCCTTTACCGTCCCGGACCTGCTGGTCCATGCGGTCTGGGTGTCACGGGGCAGCCGGAAAGCCCTCCGCAATACCAGTCACGACGCGGCTTCCGGGCAGAGCGGGCTTCGACAATTTCAGTTAATCGGTGTGTCCGGGAGCGGTCACGCAGGACCGCTGGCAGTGTCCGTGGGCCAGGTGTAGGCCAGATCCGGGCAGGTCAGCGGGCCCCGCGGCGCGCGCCGAGACCGGGTAAGCGGGCGTTCCCCATTGGGGACCGCTCTCAGTGGAGGGGGCGTTCGCGCAGGTCACCGCCCCATAAGCAGCGCTCGCCAGGTCCCATTGGGTCCAGCTGGATCCCGCTATTGATAGCTGTGTGGACGCCTGACGGACGAGGCCTGGCCGGGCGAAAACGGGCTTTTGCGGGCCAGCGGCCCGGCTGCTGGCCTGCGCCATTTCTTGCGAGGTGCGTTTATTGCCGCTGGGCTACGTCGCTGACGTATCGGTCCGAGGGATCCTGGCGGGCCTGGTCGCGGCGGTCTTTCCCGGTCATAGACCGCTAGGCGTAGCCTAAAGCGCGCGGCTGGGGGCTTGTGCCTGTCGACAGGAACTGCCGGTCGTCGCCGGTGTCCGCCGGACAGAGCCGGACGGTCATTTGGCGCTGGTGGTTGAGTGGTGGTTGGGCGAAGCTGCGGTCCTTCGCAGGAGCCGGATGCTCGCAGGTCAGCGTGTGTGCAGGGCGATGCGCGGGAGTTCCCTGTAAAACCGTCGGCTTAGCCTACGTTGGTTCGAACCCAACACCTGCCACCACCTGCGGAAATAGCCCGTGAGCTGGGTTTTCCCGGCCTCGCGGGCTGTTGCTTTTAGC
>DAIRVB010000755.1:0-1567 GCA_036803065.1 Streptosporangiaceae bacterium | reverse complement strand
CCTCGGCGCGATGCCGCCCGAGGGTGTCGTTCGATGCCGAGCAGCGTGGGCGCAACTCACCGGTCGCACGACGTGCATCGACAGAGCGCACCTAACGCTGCACGATCGCGCACGTCCAATGCAACGACCCCCGCTGCGAGGAGACCTGGGTATCGCCCTTGGCGACCCGCGGTCCGGGTTGGCTTGCCAGTGCGAGACGAACCGCTCGCGCCAAGAGTCAGCGACCATGCCGTACAGCAACAAGCACAGCAACGGGGCCGCACAACGACTGCCTCACACCGTCGCCAACAGCCACCCGAGCTGGGCGCGGGCGACGAACGCCCAGCGTTGCCGCTAGTTCGGGACGAAGAGGCCGCCGGTTCAAATCCGGCCACCCCGACCAGAAATACCAGGTAGACGGCCTGACTGCCCGTGTGGCGGCCGGGCCGTTGATCGTTTAACCGCCGTTTGACCGTGGGATCGGGCGTCAGATCGCGTCAGATTTTGCCCTCCATGGTCACTGTGCGGCCCTGGAGCGTGATGGTCGCGGCGTCCGGCCGCCGTCTGAATGTGGCCGGACGGGGCTCGCGATACGGCCCGACTTGGGCCAAGTTAGTGCGCACCGGCCCGGTACTGGTAGCAGATGACCTTGCCCGGACCCATCCATCACAATGCGGGGCCATGCAGGCCCGGAGTTCAGCTGAACTGGGGATTCCTCCTGGTGAACTCATCGCTGCGAGCGCTCTGACGGTCCGATCTTGGCGGTGCTCGTCGCGGTCGCGGCTAGTCCGGGTTTAGGTGTCGTCTCCGGATTGCGGATCGTGGTGCCGAAGGGTCGGCTTCTCCGGCTCGGTGGGAGAGGTCCGTGGGCCTTGCGACTCCGGGTGCGGTTTCTGCAGGTACACGCAGTATGGCCAGGCGGGCGCGCGGCCTTGCCGACCAGGGCGGGGTGTATGGCGCGAGCGGGATGCTCAGAGTGAAAAATGGAATGTCTGTATATGGCGCGGCGACTCCGGCCGGCGTAAGGATGTACGGGTGGCATCTGATGTGATCACCCTTCCTGACGGCAGGCGGCTGCGCTGGCATGAGTTCGGTGACCCGGCCGGGTCACCGGTTATGTACACGGCGGGGACACCGGTGTCGGGCCTGGGCGGAGCCAGCTATGACCAGACGGCCCGGGCAGCCGGCCTGCGCTGGATCTCGCCGGACAAGCCCGGCTACGGCGGCTCCGACTACCAGCGCAAGCGCAGCCTGACCAGCTGGGGTGATGACCTGGCCGCGCTGGCCGGTCATCTCGGCCTGGACCGGTTCGCGCTGGCGGGCGAGTCCGGCGGCGGCCCGTTCACGCTGGCCGCCGCGCATCAGCTCGCCGGCCCGGTGAGTGTTGTCGCCCTTATCGCGTCGGCGGGCGGGCTGCGCCGCCCGGCCCGGCCGAGCGAGCGGGCCAGCAGGCGAGGATCCGGTTCTATGGCTGGCTCGCCGGGAACGCGCCGGAGGCCAGGCATGCCGGCCTGCGGATCGGATTCGAGGCCGTCGCTGACGCGCTGCGGCCGGGGACGCGCGGCACGGTGCAGGAGCGCGCCCTGAT
>DAIRVB010000754.1:0-1592 GCA_036803065.1 Streptosporangiaceae bacterium | reverse complement strand
GATCTGCCCCGCGCACCCGGAAGTCGTGCCCACCGGAGTCAGCGGCGGCCCGGTGCTGCGCGGCGCGATCCTGGCCGCCGTCGATCAGGCCCGCGCCGAGCTGCTCGCCTCCGTGGCCGGTCCCTGAAAGATCCAGCCGAAACGGCCGGCCGGTGGCGCGCGGCGGTGGTCAGGCGGTGAACGCGAAGCGGGGGAAGCCGAAGTCGTCCAGGGGCTGGCCGAGCCGTGATGGGGCGTAGCCCACGGGTCCCGCAAACTGCCCGTTCGCGCAGGGATCGTGAGGTTCTGGAGTCTTTTGTTACGGTGACTCACCCGTTTCATCCGCTGTCGGGGCAGCGGCTGCGGGTGCTGTTCGAGCGGAAGGTGCCCGGCGGGGTGGCGGTTTGCTGCGAGGGCGGGCGGCTGGGCTCGGTGATGGTGCCGCTGGCCTGGACTGATCGTGGCCCGGCAGGGGCGGATGCGGCGCTGACGTATGAGGGTCTGGCTGATCTGGCCGGGGTGGTCTCGGCGATAACCGCGCGGCACGCCGGGTGAGTTCGTTGATCGATGGCCTTTCATCTGAGAGTGTCTTGTGTGATGAATACATACAAGAACGATCTCGCGGCGTTGCCTGCGACAGAGCTGCGGTCCCGCCGGGACCGGCTGGTGGCCGCCCTGCCGCAGGCTGGGCCGTTTCTGGCCGGGTCGCTGGTCGAGCAGCGCCGGCGCTGCGGGAAGGAGAGATGCCGGTGCGCGCGAGGAGAACTGCACGGGCCGTATGCCTACCTGTCGGTCGCTGGCCGCATGGTCTACGTGCCCGCGGTGCTGGCGGACGCGGTCCGTGCCCATCTGGAGGTCACCAGCCGGCTGCAGGCTGCGCTGGAAGAGATCTCGGCGGTCAACCTGGAGCTGCTGGCCCGCCGGGAGCTGGACTAGGCCATGGCGGGTGCCTGCACGCTGCGGCCCGGCATGGCCGCGTGCGCGCGGGCGGAGATGACCGCGGTGCTGGCCAACATGGCCGAGTCGGTGCTCGCGGCCGGGCCGCCGCCAGGGGTGAGCGGCGGTGATCCGCGGGGAGCAGAAGGTGACCCGCGCGCACCTGGAGCGCACCGCGATCGTGTATGTGCGCCAGTCGACCCTGGTCCAGGTCCGCGAGCACACCGAGTCCACGCTGCGCCAGTACGACCTGGCCGCCCAGGCGGCCCGGCTGGGCTGGCCGGGCACGGCGATCGAGGTGATCGACGCCGACCTGGGGCTGTCCGGGCGCACCGCATCCCACCGGGACGGGTTCAAGCAGCTGGTCGCCCGGGTGTGCCTGGGCGAGGTCGGGGCGGTGCTCGGGCTGGAGGTCTCCCGGCTCGCCCGCTCCAACGCCGACCTTGCCCGGCTGCTGGAGCTGGCCCGCCTCACCGCGACCCTGGTCATCGACGGCGACGGCGTTTATGACCTGTCCGACATCAACGACCGGCTGCTGCTCGGGCTCAAGAGCCAGATGAGCGAGGCCGAGCTGCACTGGCTGACCAGCCGGATGAACGAGGCCAAGCGCGCCGCCGCGCGCCGCGGCGAGCTGCGCATCCCGCTGCCGGCCGGGCTGCTCGACGACGAGGACGGCA
>DAIRVB010000753.1:0-1596 GCA_036803065.1 Streptosporangiaceae bacterium | reverse complement strand
CCTCCAGGGGGTGTCGCGGGCTGATGGCGGATCGGGAAGGCTGATACGGGTGATCACGCGGCGGGGGCGGCGGGCGGCTGGGCAGCCAGCCTTACCTCGGTGCGCACCGTCGGTGCGGAGCCCGGTCACGTGATGATGGATTGGGTGTCCCCCCGCCTGCGGGGAGATGCGGCCGCTCATTCTTTGGAGGCCGTCCGCGAGCGTCCCGCGCTGCGGGACCGGGCGGGCCTGACAGGCTGCTGGCCGGAGCTGGCCGCGGTGGTGCCCCATCGTGTTGATGACGGCGCCCGTCCCGCCTCTATCCCACGCCCGCCGGTGATCACCTGAACTTCCCGGTCACACCGTGGCGAAGGCGTCGTCGCCGAGCGCGGCGAGCATATGGCAGGCCTCGCGGATGATCCTGCGGGCCTGGGACAAGGCGGCGCGCTTACCGTCGATCCGGTCTTTCACCTGCGCATAGTAGGCGTAGCCGGGAGCTGAGGCGCGGGCATGGGCCTTGCCTGCCTCGTACACGCACCAGCGCAGCACCGGCGGGCCCTGCCCCGGCAAGTGCCCGGGGGAGCGCTTGCCGTCGCTGGAGTACACGGTGATGTCCAGCCCGGCGAACCGGACGGCCTTGCGCGCGGAGGAGAACCGGCCCGCGCCGCCCAGCCAGCACGTCAGCGCCAGGGCGGTGACCGGCCCGACGCCGTACAGCTTGTCGGTCAGGGCCCTGGGGCCGGCCAGGTGCCGGGCGGTGGCGGTCAGCTGGCCGCGCAGTGCGTCCAGCTCGGCCCCGGTCACCTCCAGCATCCGCAGGTACAGCCCGATCTGCTGCCGCCCGGCCGGGGACAGCTGCCCGGCGGCGATGCCGCACAGCAGCTCGCGGCCTTCGGCGGTGCTTATCTGGCCCTCGCCCAGGCGCGGCGCGCCCTGGTGAAACACGACCGCGTGCGCCCGCTGCACCCACGCGGTGTGCTCGCGCCGCAGCGCGTGATAGGTCTCCAGCAGTGCCCGGCACTCCAGCACCTGCCGCGGCGGGACCCAGCACTCGGGCAGCCGGCCGTCGGCCAGCAGCTGCCGCAGGTGCCGCGAGTCGGTCCTGTCGGTCTTGGCGTGCCGCTTGCGGCCCCGCAGCGCCGCGGTATCGGCTGGCTCAGCCAGATGCGCCGCGATGCCCGCCGCCGCGAGCTCCTCAGCCACATACCGCCACCCGGTACACGCCTCGAACGCGAACGCCACATCAGGCACCCCGTCGAACCGTCTCAGCCAGGCCCGCAGATGCTGCCGGTCGGCCGGGGCGATCTGGCCGCGCTGCACCTCCCCCGTCACCACGTCCAGAACGTCGAAGGTGATCTGCTTCCGGTGGATATCCAGTCCGCCTAAGATTGGCATCAGGACCTCCTCATGCTCCGAGACCGATTGGCCGGTCCACCTTCATGGTGCACCTGTGCTGGGGAGGTCTCCTTAATGCCCAGGCCGGGGTCCCGCTCCATCCCAGCTTCAGTCAGCCCGCGAGCCGGCCGGAGCATGTCATCTTTGCTGCGGATCGATGCTGAGGTGGACAGCGGCACGCTGAACATCACCCGCAGTACAGTCAGCGGGAACCATGCCCCT
>DAIRVB010000752.1:0-1599 GCA_036803065.1 Streptosporangiaceae bacterium | reverse complement strand
CTCCCCGACCGCTTGGATCAGCCCCCCGACGGATTAACGCGGTGCTGCACTAGCGGTCGGAGACCGTGCGGGCCGGCCCTGCTGTGCTGGCTGCGCTCCCGCTGGCGGATCGAGAACGCCTTCACCTACGCCGCGGCGAACCACGGGATCGACACCCTGGCCGGTTATCTGACGGACATCGGACCGGATCAGCGCATGGTCACCAACCCGGCGCGGACCGCGGCCCGCGCGGCGGTGGCCGCGGCCGAGGCCGCGCTGGCCGCCGCCGCGCACCTACCCGGCGAGCGTCGACCACCAGTCTGTGCTCGACCCGCAGCCGGGCTCCGGACCAAGGCACCCTGCCCGCGTTGACCGGCAAGTCAACTGATCCGATTCGCTGACCGTCGGCGGGACGACAAGGTGACGGCGGTGGATACGTCGCACCTTCGCGGAGCGTCAAGTCCCCGCAGCCGACTGCCGATGATCGCGGCAGGGTCATCCCCTCACAGGGGCTGGCCGCGGATCCATTCTCGGGACGTCTGCACACCTCCTCCCGACCTGGCGACGTACCGGGAGGTTCCATGGGAATCCTGATGTTCCTCATTGTGGTTGGCACGAGCATTGGGTCGCCGTGGACGCGTCCAACTTGGGCGTCCGGCGGGGCCTGCTCGGCAGCAGCATCGCCGACATGGGACCGGCCGGGTGGTTCTTCTGCTGTCTCCTGCTCTGGATCGTGTGCTTTCCGGCGTACTTGATTACTCGCCCCAAGTACGTGGCGGCTGCGGCAGGCACCCGGACGCAGGCGTGGTCAGGAGTACCCGGAGCCGTTCCGCCCTCACAGTTCCCGTCGTCACCGTACGGCGGGTATGCGCCGACTCACCCGGCCGGTCAGTACTCCGGCTTCGTAGCGGCACCGCAGCCGGCAACCGCCCAGCCGCGGGCCCTTCCGCCGGGGCCTGAAGCCGCGCCGGCGGCCTTCAACGCAGCCGTGGCGGCCGGAGGCGCTGTTGTGGATCAACTGACCCGGCTGTCCGCACTGCGCCAATCCGGTGCCTTAACGGAGCACGAGTTCGAGTCGCTGAAGGGCCAGCTGCTGGGTGGTGCAGGCAGGTAGCGGCTGGTAACCAGCGCTACCTGCGCTCGACCGTGGAGAAGGCGACCGAGATCGTCGGCCTGCGGGCCGTCATGGCCCAGCGGTACGCCGAGGAGCTGGCCACCTGCGCCGGCGCGTTGGCCCGGGCCTTCAACGCCGGCGGTCGGCTGTTCACCTTCGGCGGGAGCAGCACGGATGCCCAGGCGGTGGCGCAGCTCTTCCTCGATCCCGGATCCGGCGCGCGGGCGCTGCCCGCGCTCGCTCTCACCGCGGACGTCGCCGTGTTGACCGCGCTGGCCAACGACGTCGGCTTCGAGGTGGTCTTCGCCCGCCCGCTCGCCGCCTTTGCCCGCCCCGGCGACGTCGCGGTCGGGCTGTCGACCAGCGGCGGGTCGACCAACGTGCTCCGCGGCTTCGAGGAGGCTCGCCGGCGCGGCATGGTCACGGTCGGGTTTGCCGGCTACGACGGTGGCCGGATGGCGGCCGCGGACACCATCGAGCACCTGTTCGTCGTACCGTCACCCTCC
>DAIRVB010000751.1:0-1602 GCA_036803065.1 Streptosporangiaceae bacterium | reverse complement strand
GGACCAGATCGGGGAGCGGGACCAGACAGGTGCGTTTACCCGGAAGGAGAGTCCATCATGCTCAAACACACCCTGTGGTCTCAGGAGGGCGGCCCGCCACGGCGGCGCCGCTGGCTAGCCGCAGCCTCGCTCGCCCTGGTCGCGCCGCTGGGCGCCTCGCTGGTGATCATGACGGGCGCGCTGCAGGCCTCCGCCACCACCGTGCCCGGCCCGCCGCCGGGCTGGACCACCACCTACAGCGACAGTTTCTCCGGCGCGGCCGGCTCCGGCGTTGATTCCGGATGGACACACGACGCCGGCACGCAGTACTCCGGCACCGGCTGCACGGCTAACTGGGGCACCGGTGAGGTCGAGTCCAACACCAGCTCGACAGCGAACGTGGCCGAGGACGGCAGTGGCCACCTGAACCTCACTCCCGTCAACTCCGGGGGCTCCTGGACATCGGGCCGCATCGAGACGGTCTCCGACAGCTTCGCCGCGCCGGCCGGCGGCGAGATGGAGGTCAGCGCCTCGATCAGGCAGCCGAACCCGTCCAGCGGCCTCGGCTACTGGCCGGCGTTCTGGATGCTGGGAGCTGGCTTCCGGGCCAGCGGGGCCGGCACCTCCGGCACCATGAACTGCTCTAACTGGCCATCTGCCGGCGAGATCGACGTCATGGAGAACGTCAACGCGCTGTCGGAGCACTCCGGCACCCTGCACTGCGGCACCGACCCCGGCGGCCCGTGCAACGAGACAACTGGTCTCAGCAGCGGCCTGCAGGCCTGTTCCGGCTGCCAGACCGGCTACAACACGTATTCGGTGATCGTCAACCGGACCAACACGAGCAACGAGTCGGTCACCTGGTACCTCAACGGGACCCAGTACTACACCGTGACCGAGAGCCAGGTCGGCACCGCTACCTGGCAGGCGGCCGTTGATCACGGCTTCTTCCTGATCCTTGACCTGGCCATCGGCGGCAGCTACCCCGACGTGGTCTGCGGCTGCACCGCCCCCGCCACCTCGACGAGTTCCGGCGCCGCGATGAGCGTGGGCTACGTGGCGGTCTACCAGACCACCGGCAGCAGCAGCCCGTCGCCGAGCCCCAGTGCTTCGGCCAGCCCCAGCCCCTCACCCAGCCCCACATCCTCGAGCGGCGGGGGCGGCACGTCCTGCACCACGACCGCGACCTCGGACATCTCCGCGGACTGCGACAGCAGCAGCCGGGGGGCGATCTCAGTCACCGCGGCCACCGGCGACTCCAGCCCGTCCGGCGTGGACGGCCACCAGGCCGCCCAGCTCGTCAACGGCGACTACCTGGAATACAACGGCATCAACTTCGGGTCCGGGTCGAGCCAGTTCGACGCGCGGGTGGCCTCCGGGGCCGCCGGAGGGGTGAGCGGCCTGGTGGAGGTGGTGCTGGACAGCCCCACGAACACTCCGGTCGGCAGCTTCGCGGTGGGGAACACCGGCGGCTGGACCACCTGGAGGACGATCCCGGCCAACATCACCAGGACCACGGGCACGCACAACGTGTACCTGGAATTCTCATCCGGCGCGAGCGGCAGCCCGCCATTCGTCAGCCTGCACTATTTCAACTTCCCCACCGCCTAGCCCAACGGAAAG
>DAIRVB010000750.1:0-1604 GCA_036803065.1 Streptosporangiaceae bacterium | reverse complement strand
AACGGCGGCTATGTGTGTCAAGTTGGGCTGCGTCTTTCTTACAGAGCGTGAGGATGCTGCGTGGCGGGGCTTCCTGTGATTAACGCCGTCTCAGTCGTGACTTCGATGCTCCACATCGCCGGCCTGCGCGGGTGCGGGCCGCGGCTGGCAGCGTGCATGCGCCGGGTCATGCCAGGTCAGGATCCGTGTCCGGGGCTTCGCCGGGCAGGGAATGGGCCAGGGCGCGGACGGCACGTTCGAGGTCGGGCAGGTCTTCGTCGACGGTGGCCTGCAAGATTGCGTGGGCGGTGTCGAAGTAGCGGTGCGCGAGGTGGTCGCGCATGCGGGCGATCTGCCGCCACGGGATGGACGGCTGGGTGGCGAGCAGGTCATCGGGGAGTGCCTTGACGGCTTCGCCGATTTCCAGCAGCCGGATCCGGACGGCGTCGAATATCAGGCCGTCGGACAGGTCGCCGCGCCGCAAGTGGGAGTGGATCGCGTCGATCGCGGCCTGGATGTCGGCCAGCCGCTGGTGGTCCCGGTAGCTCACAGCGCGATCAGGTCACGCTCGACGCGGGCCCGGACCCCGGGCTTGAGGTCGCCTGCCGGGATCAGGTCCACCCGGGTGCCGAGGATGCCTTCCAGTTCAGCCTCTAGGCGGCCCAGCCCGAACAGGCTCAGGCCGGGCGGCAGGTCCGCGAGCAGGTCCACGTCGCTGCCGGGGCGGTCCTCGCCGCGGGCGACGCTGCCGAACACCCGCAGGTTCTGTCCCCGGTAGGCGGCCGCGGCCGCGATCAGGTCGTGCCGGTGCCGGCGCACACGCCGGCCCACCGGTCCCGACAGCCGCCGCAGGCGTCCGGGTGACCGTCTCAAGCCCATCACCAGTTCATAACCGGCGGCGTCGACCAGCGCAGCAAGGGCGGGCATCGCGGGCTGGCGGCGCCCGGACTCATACGCGCTGATCACGCTCTGCGTGACACCCGCCCGGGCAGCCAGTTCTGCCTGGGACAGCCCTGCCCGGGTGCAGCGCCTGTCACGGGTTGCAGCCGCAGCCTCCGTGGTCGCCTCGGTAGGTTGTGGTGTGGCGGGCCATGGCGGTGACATGCAGGTCACCGCTGGTTCCTCCGGTGCCGTAGGACAGTGTGATCAGGGCGTGCCGGTAGTCGCCGGGCGGGGTCACCTCGAGGTAGGTCGCCCAGGGTGTGTACTGGGTGCCGTCGCTGAGGGCGACGCTGGCGCTGGCGGCCTGCCCGGGTGCCAGCACGATCGGGGCCGGGCCGGGGTCGTGGGCGAAGTAGGTCGGGCCCCAGTGCGTGTGGGAGGGCAGGACGTGGTGCGCGTCGTCCTGCAGGCCCAGGCCGGGGTACCCGTACATGGAACAGGACGCCGTGCCGGTATTGGTCAGCGTGATGATGATGCCGCTCTGGCCGCCCCCGACCTGGTAGCTGCTCACCCCGGCAGCGAGGTTGCGCTCCGTGCAGCGTGGCACCGGGCTGGCGGCGGCCGGCGCCGTGCTGGGGGCGCCGTCGGTGGGGGGCGGGCTGGAGGGCCCGGCGGTGTTCGCGGACGCGGCGGCCGGCGGCTGCGGGCTCGCGGGCCCCGCCGCGCGCAGCGGGGCCCGCGAG
>DAIRVB010000749.1:0-1612 GCA_036803065.1 Streptosporangiaceae bacterium | reverse complement strand
GTCTCAAGCCGGCCGGGCGCGATCTCGGCCCCGCCATTCCAGCTGCCGACCGCGCGATTGAACTCGGAGAAACCAGCGCGCTTGAGACGCTGCTCGTGAACGAGATGCGCGCCGGGCTACGAGAGGCTTTCGGGCGCGTGCAAGCCAGGCGGAAGTACGACGCAAACGATGTCGCGGCCGGTCGCGAGTATGTGAAGGCATACGTCGAGTACGTCCACTTCGTCGAGCGTCTCCACGAAGCGACCGCCAAGCCGGCGGCCGGGCATTTCGCCGAGACGGAATCGCATTAACTCACCGCAGAGCGCGCGGCTGCGAGCAGGAAAGACAGAGGTCGCCGGCGGATGCCGCACGGACTCAGCGGATGGCGGGACGGGGCTCGGCTGGAGGCGTCATGCCCGCGTGACCGTACTCGCTGGAGCGGATATCCCGGATCCGCTCCACGTACTCGGCGTCACCGATGCCATTCCGCCAGATACCCGCGACCCGGGCACCAGCGTACGCCACCAGCACGAGTCCCACCACCGCTGCCGCGTACGCCACGGGACCCATCGGACGGCGCCCTGCGTGAACCTCCAGGGCGCCCTTGACCGGGCAGACCGCCACGCAGCCCAGGCAGCCTGTGCACTCCACGCTCATGATCGAGTTCCGCGAGGAGACGGGAAGGCGCGCCATGCAGGCCTTGTCGCAAAGTCCGCACGACACGCAAGTGTCGACGTTCCGTCGGATCCGGGTGGGCGACGCCCACGAGAAGAGCCCAAGAAAGGCACCGTAGGGGCAGAGGTACCGGCACCAGAATCCGTGGATGAAGACGGAGCCCGCCGCGAGCGACCCCATGACGAGGATGCCGGTGATTCCCATGTCCGTGAAGAAGAGCCCCATCTTCACGTCGGCCACCCGGTTGTATGGCGAGGCCAGGAAGTCGGTGAGGGCCTCACGGCTCATCTTGAGGATGGCCAGTCCGAAGAAGCCCAAGAGGAGGTACTTCAGGCTGCGAAGCGGGATGTCCAGCCACTTCCATGGCCGGAAATTCCGGCCGAAGGACCAGCGGCCGAAACGGGCCAGCAGATCGGACAGGAAGCCCACCGGGCAGACCCACGAGCAGAACGATTTGCGAAGCAGCAGCGCCAGTGCGATGGCCACCAGCACCAGCACCGTGGCCGCCGGGTGGATGACGTTCAGGCTTCCGCGATATACCCAGTCGAGGAGCCCCATCAACCCGCTGATGGGGAGGAAGGCCTCCACACCGGCGGGCCGCTCCGGAAGCGGGAGGGAGCCCGCGCGGGCGGCGCCGACCCACCGCGCGAACTGGAGCCCCAGCAGGCCGCACGTGAGCGCGAACGCAGCCTGCACCAGCAGGCGGATCCGGAAAGTGCGGTCGGCCTTCCGGCCGGTGCAGCCGGCGAGCCAGGTACGGAGATCCGGGGTGCGCTTGGCCGGGCGTCTGTCGCCCAACCCTTCGGGGTCAGTACGCGGGGCGAGGATCGGCAACGGCTTCATGCCCTGAATCTGGCCGACGGTCATTACGGGGACATCGGGCAATTGCGGAACAAGACGCGGAGTTTCCCGTACTCCGTGGTCGTGGACGACGCTCGGTCGCCATCTCACGAAGGTA
>DAIRVB010000748.1:0-1615 GCA_036803065.1 Streptosporangiaceae bacterium | reverse complement strand
CGATCAGGCCGTTGCTGAGCCCGTGGTCGAGGGTGGCGTGGATGCTGGGCAGGTGCCTGCGTATCTTTTTGCCGAGTTCGGTGAATTCGGGGATGCGGCAGCGGGCGGCCCAGGACAGCCAGCGGGTCAGGGCGTGCTTGCCTTCTTCTCCTTTGAGTTTGAACGCGGTACGCAGCCCTTCTTTGAGCAGGTAGGCGCGGTGCAGGTAGGGGTGGGTTTTCTCGATCCAGGCGAGTTTGGCTTCCTGGCGGCCGGTGAGGTTTTCGGGGTTTTTCCATAGCGCGTAGCGGGCGCGGGCGAGGCTCTTGGCGTCGCCGGAAGAGATGCGGATCGTCCGGCTGCCGTGCCTGACCGCCGTGATGGCCCCGGCCTGGCGGGCAGTGCGCCAGACTTCGCGGCGGACTTCGTCGAGGGCGCCGGTGGCCCAGGACACGACGTGGAACGGGTCGGCGCACAGGACTGCCTGCGGCGCGCGGGCGGCGGCGGGCCCGGAGATCCAGTCCGCGCCGTCGGCGGACAGGTGGGTGAGCTGCCTGCAGCGTTCCTCGCCGAGCTGGTCGAAGAAGGCGTGCAGGGTTTTGGTTTCGCGGCCGGGCGCGGCCCAGATCAGCCTCCCGGTGTCGTGGTCCACGACGATGACCAGGTACTTGTGGCCGCGTTTATAGGAGATCTCGTCGATCCCGATGCGGCGCAGCCCGGCGAACCGGTCGGTCGCCGCTTCCGCCTCACCGGCGACCCGGGCGATGATGGTGCCGACGGTCCGCCAGGAGATCCGCATCAAGGCGGTGATCGTGGTCTTCGAGCATGCCGCCGCGAGCCAGGCGACCTGGTCATCGAAGAAGCGGGTGTGCGCGGCGCCGTGGCGGGCCCACGGCACCGCCGCGGTGATCACCCCGTGGACCGGGCATGACACCCGCGGCGCCTCGGCCTCCAGGTACGCGCGGACCGTGCCCAGGTCCAGCGCCCGCCAGCGGCGCCGCCCCTGCCCATTGTCGTAGCGGGGCCGTGTTTTCCCGCAGATGCCGCAGCGGTGCGCGAGCCGTTTATGCGGGCGCACATGCACGATGAGCCTCAGCGCCGGCCCGCTGCCATCCCCGCTGTCCTCCTCATGCCAGTCCACGTCCTCGATGACGGTGCTTTCGCAGCCGAGCAGTTTCCCCCATAGCCTGGATGAACGCACGCCGTTCCCTTTCCGCTAGTGCCTGTGCTTCGACACCCAGACACTACGGACGGGGACGGCGTGCCCCTGACCAGACGCGATTCCCCACTGCTCGTTTTTCTTTTGCTTCCGGCAAGCCTCACCTGGCGCTGGGCGGCGGCTGGTGTCCAGGCTGGCCGCAGGCCACCCCGAAGGGGCCGCAGGGCCTTGACACCAGCTGTTCCCAGCGCACACTGTCCAGGCTGGAAGCAAGACCACCTGCACCGGTGAACCACGCTCCGCAAGCCGGCACCGAAGACGACACCCTGAGTGCCAGCCCAGCCAGCCCATTCCCGCTGACCAGCACCACATCCTGGCCCCCGCCCCCCATCCCAGCCACCCACATGACCGGCAGGGGAGCCTCATTTGACGTGGATGACACGCCGGGAGATGCGCCGGCCGTCATCGGTGCGTCGC
>DAIRVB010000747.1:0-1620 GCA_036803065.1 Streptosporangiaceae bacterium | reverse complement strand
CCCCCCACCATCAGCCAGCGCGGACCCACCCGCTGCGCCAGCGCCCCGGAACGCGCGGACAGCAGCAGCATGAGCACCGTCGCGGGCAGCAGGGCCAGGCCCGCCTTCAGCGGCGAGAACCCGGAGACCACCTGAAGCTCGAGCACAAGCAGGAAGAACACTGCGCCGAGAGCACCGTAAACCAGGAAGGTCACCACGTTGACCGCGGTGAACTGGCGGGATCCGAAAACGTCCAGCGGCAGCATGGGCGGCGCGGGCGCGTCCGGGCGGGCCCGGCGCCGCTCGACCATCACGAACGCGACTCCCGCCGCCACGCCGATCACCGTCGGCACCACGACGAGCGCGGTGCCGCTGACCGGCGCCTCGATGAGCGCGTCGGTGATCCCGGCCAGGGCCAGCGCGGCCAGCAGGGCGCCCGTCACGTCAAACTTGCCGTGCGCGGAAGGATCCCTGGTTTCCGGTACATGCCGGAGGGCCACCAGGACCACCAGTGCCGCGAGCGGCAGGTTGATCAGGAAGATCCAGCGCCAGCCCGCGGCCCCGACAAGCCAGCCGCCGAGCAGCGGGCCGGCCGCCCCGGCCACGCCGCCCAGGCCCGACCACGCGCCGATCGCGCGCGGCCGGTCCTCGCTGGTGAACGAGGCCTGGATGATGGCGAGCGACCCCGGGGTGAGCAACGCCCCACCGACACCTTGCAGCGCCCGGGCGCCGATCAGCACGCCAATGTCCGGGGACAGCCCGCACAGGGCAGAGGCAACGGCGAACCACACCACCCCGGTGACGAAGATGCGGCGGCGGCCCATCCGGTCCCCCAGCGAACCGCCGAGCAGGATCAGCCCGGCCAGGGTCAGGGTGTACGCGGTGACCGTCCATTGCAGCCCGCCGAGCGAGGTGTGCAGATCCTTGCCGATCGTGGGCAGCGCGACATTAACCACTGTGGAGTCCAGCATCGCCATGCTCGATCCGAGCACCGCGGCCAGCAGGATCCACCGCCCCGACGGCTGCTTGAGCCGGATCCCGCCCTCGGCCTGCGAGGTCGTACTCGCCATGCCGTGATCGTCTCACCGTCGCGGTGGCCCTGGATAGCCCAGAGGGCAGCCGACCCTCTGGGCGAGCGCCAGCTGGACAGAAGCCAAACGCTGGGCAGGAAGGACCGGCCGGGAGGCATTCCGGCCGGCCGGATCGTCACCAGTTCAGATAGGTCATGACGCAGGACGGGCCATCCATCCAGCTCATGATCGAACGCGGTGGGCTTCCGCCGCTACGCGGGTTCGTAGCCGGGCGGCGGCCCGATGGTCGCCCCCCCGGGCCCGAAGGCCTCGACGTATCGGGGATGCACCTGGGCCCAGCGCTGGCCCGGCCGCCAGGCCGGCCGCTCGCCCTCCAGGTCGCAGGCGAGCAGGTCGAGGCACTCGTGCCAGCCGGCGCTGTCCCGGGCCGCCTTGCCGATCTCGTCGATCGTGTCCAGCAGGGTGAGCGTGCAGCCGCCGTCGCGTTCCTCGATCTCCAGCCGGATCACGTCGGTCCCCCAGCGGAACTCCAGCAACGAGGGCGGCGCATAGGCGAGCACCTCGCCATGGAAGTCGGGGGCGAGGTCCTTGTGGAAGGTCACGACGCCGC
>DAIRVB010000746.1:0-1649 GCA_036803065.1 Streptosporangiaceae bacterium | reverse complement strand
CCGGAGTACTTGAAGGAAGCGGCGAAGGCCTCCGCCAGGCGGCTCGGTGTCGAGGCGATCGGGTTGTACCAGTTTCACCGTCCCGACCCGCAGGTGCCGTATGCCGATTCGATCGGTGCGATCCGCGACCTGCTCGACGAGGGCGTGATCCAACTGGCCGGCATCTCCAACGCCAGCGTGGAACAGATCGACCTGGCCAACCGGATCCTCGGCGGCCGCCTGGTGTCGGTGCAGAACCAGTTCTCGCCCGCCCACCGCTCGAGCCTGGCCGAGTTGGAGCACTGCACGGAACTCGGTATCGCGTTCCTTCCATGGAGCCCGCTGGGCGGCATACGCAACGCGGCCGAACTGGGTAGCCGACACGCCGTTTTCGCCCAGGTGGCGGCCGACCACGGCGTCAGCCCGCAGCAGGTCACCCTGGCCTGGGAACTCGCACTCGCCCCAGTCGTCATCCCGATCCCCGGAGCCTCCCGACCAGCGAGCATCCAGGACTCGGCGAAGGCAGCCGAACTCGAGCTGACAAAGGCAGAGATGGCCGCGCTCACCGCGGCCGTCTGACCCACTTCAACAATCAGGAGCAACCATGAAGACGTTCAACCTGCCCGGAACCGACCTGACCGTGCCCGCGGTGGTCACCGGGGTGATGCGGATCCAGGAGAAGACGGACGCGGAAGTGCGGGAGCTGTTCGACGCATCCCTGGCAGCCGGGATCAACTTCTTCGACCACGCCGACATCTACGGTGAAGGGGCGGCGCACGGCTGCGAGGCCCGGTTCGCCGAGGCACTCCAGCTCACCGCGTCCCAGCGGTCCGACATCGTCCTGCAAACCAAGGCCGGGATCGTCAAGGACGGCCCCTACTTCGACTTCTCCTACGACCACATCATCGAGGCGGTGGACGGGTCACTGGCCGCCCTGGACACCGACTACATCGACATCCTGTTGCTGCACCGGCCCGACGCGCTGGTCGAGCCCGCGGAGGTTGCCCGCGCCTTCGACGAGTTGTCCGCGGCCGGCAAGGTCCTCAACTTCGGGGTGTCGAACCACACCCCCAGCCAGATCGAGCTCCTCAAGCGGTACGTCCGGCAACCGCTGGTGGCCAACCAGGTGCAGCTTTCGATCACTCACGCCCCGATCATCACCCAGGGGGTGGCGATGAACATGGCCGGCGTCGAGCAGTCGATCAGCCGCGACGTCGGCATCCTCGACTACTGCCGGCTGCACGACATCACCATCCAGGCGTGGTCGCCGTTCCAGGCCGGCTTCTTCACCGGTGTCTTCCTTGGCAACCCGGACTATCCCGAGCTGAACGCCGTGATCGACCGGCTGGCCGCCGCCTACGACGTGCCGGCCGAGGCGATCGCCACAGCGTGGCTCACCAGGCACCCGGCGCAGCTTCAGGTGGTGCTCGGCACCACCAGCCCGGAGCGCATCACCGCCGCAGCCAAGGGCGCAGACGTCGTGCTAACCAGGCCGGAGTGGTACGAGCTCTACCGGGCCGCCGGACACCTCATCCCGTAACAACGTCCGAACGGCGTGGTTGCGCGGCTGACGGGTCAACTCCCCCGGGTCAAGTCCTGCGGGGTGGTGTACGGGCTCATCCTTCGGGTTTCATGCTGTGAGGGCCTGGAGGATGGGTTCGGTGTTGACC
>DAIRVB010000745.1:0-1650 GCA_036803065.1 Streptosporangiaceae bacterium | reverse complement strand
TCCAGCAGCTTGTGTTCATATTCCAGCAACGACTCGCGCTGCTGCCGTGGCGCGCACTTGTTGCCCTCGCGCAGGCAGGCACCGTCATGGCGTGGGATCCGGACAACCGGACGCTGATTGCCGCCAACATCGTAGGCCAGATGCCCTGGACCGCCCGTGATGGCAGCAGCCCTTAACCAGCCGGGATCCGCGAAGCCGCGCAGTCCCGCGTAACCCTTGGCCGGGCTAGTGGCTCTCATCCGCCCGTTCGGCGGCAAGGACACATTCTCAGCCGCTGCGAGCGCGTAATCATGCCGAACCTGCTTCAGAACGCGGGCCGCTGCGCGTCGGCGGTATTCAGCCACTGGGTAAAGGTTGGGCCAGTGATCCGCGCGTCCTTCGATGGCAGCAAGCCACCGGCACGCATCGCCTTGCCCGCGGCTCCGGGCAAGGCGAACGGCACGACGAGCGCATGACGTCGGCGCTGGTGCAGGACGCGCCGGGCCAGGGCGGCCAGGGCGGCTGGCTCCGGCCCGGCGATCTCGAAGACCTTGGCTGATGGTGGCGCTACTGCCGTGTCCAGGAGGACCTGGCCGACGGCTCGTGCGGCGATCGGCTGGACCCGCATGAGGGGCATAATCGCCAGTGGCCCGAGCCGGGTCCTGCTGAGCACCTGGGCCGGGAACTCATGGAACTGCGTCGCCCGGACAGCGGTGGCCGGCAGCGGACCGGCGAACGCGGCTTCCTCCTGCGCCAGTTTCGCCTGGTAGTAGCCATAGCCGGGGATGCGGTCGATTCCTGCGATCGAGAGTGTGACCAGCCGCGCGACTCCTGCGGCAGCACCGGCCGCATGGAGCCGGCGGGTCACATCGGTGAAAAAGGCCGTCGCCTTAGCGCCGTTGGTGGTGCCCGAGTTCGTGGTGTCGATGATCACCTCGACTCCGTCCAGCGCGGCGGCCAGTCCCACATCGCTGCGCAGATCGACGCCCGATGACCGGCTGAGGATGACCGGTTCGTGACCGGCGGCCCCTGCTGCTTCTGCGACGTACCGCCCGACGATGCCAGTCCCGCCAGCTACGGCGATCCGCATGGCGACCTCCTCTAAACTCGACCGTTGCTGAGATCGCTGAACAGGTGATGTCCCAAGCCCCGCCCGCCGCCCTGACGAAAGCCACCGCTTGGATCACCGGAGCACTCGAGGGCAGGGGCTGGCACGCGGGGCACAGGACCTCAACGAACACCGCCGGGACAGCGCTAGGGCCGCAGCAGTTCTGTGCGAAATTGCGGGGCAAGTGCTCCGGACTTCGCGATGAACGCCGCTCTAGCTGCGTCGTCAAGCTCGGGGGGCGGCTCGGTCCGGGTAGCGACGGGTTCGCCGACAGCGAGGAAGAAATTCTCCTGCCCGGGCGGTGAGCAGATGCACAGCAGCCGCGCTGACCGGCCGGAGGCGTTCGTGAAGGCATGCGGGGCGTTGGCCGGCACGTTGACGGTCTCGCCGGCCCGGGCGACGGAGTGTTCCCCGCGGAAGGTGAGCTCCACCTCGCCCTCCAGCACCGTGAACATTTCCTCGAAGTCGTGGCGGTGCGGAGGGGGACCGCCGCCCGGAGGGACGTGCATGTCGATGAGGGTGTACCGGCCGGCGGTGTCATCACCGGTCAGCAGGATCGTGTA
>DAIRVB010000744.1:0-1715 GCA_036803065.1 Streptosporangiaceae bacterium | reverse complement strand
CGCGGGCCCTGCGGGGCGTGGCTGCCTGGGTCTGGCGCGCGGGATGGGCGTGGCCGTGATGCCTGGTGAGCGAGAAGACGGTGAGCGGGCCGCGGCGCGGGCTGGTGGGCTAGCTGGCTATGGCGGGGCGGCTGCGAGGCTGGCGAGGGTGGTGCGGCGGCGTTTGCGGGTCCTGGGCGGGAGGCCGGCAGCGGCCCGCTTGTCGTTGTCGGCCTGCCGGGCGTGGTAGGCGTCCAGGATGCGCTGGTTGCGGACGGCGAGCAGGCAGGCCAGCCACAGCGAGAGCGGGGTGACGCCCATGAGGCGGCACCAGCCGCGGGCGATGCTGGTGGCAGCCGGATCCTTGATGGTGGCGAAGGTCCGCTCGGCGCTGGTGCGCCGGGCGTAGGAGCGGCGGTGCTCCTTAGATGGGTAGTCGTGCTTTTGCCGGGTCTTGGCGGCCACGGCCGGGGGGACGGTGATGGTCTGCTGCGCGCAGCAGGCCGGCGGGTGCTCGGGCGGGGTGAGGATCTCGGGCCGGTTGCGGTCTAGTCTCATCGAGCCGGGCCGGTGCGGGCAGCGGATCTTGCCCGCGGCGGCGGGGCAGGTGACCCGGTGGTAGCCGTCGGCGTCATCGGCGCTGATCCGGCCGAGCTTGTGCTTTGCCAGCTCGGCGGTCTGCTGGTCGTGCCCGGCGGTGTCCTCTGGGCTGGCGGCGGGGGCCAGCGGCCCCAGCTGGAGCAGCGGTTTCGGGGTGGCGGGGCAGTACAGGTTCCCGTTGGCGATGATGGCGCCTTCGTGGGTTCCGCGGGGTCCGCGATCATTGGGGTGCAGGTCCTGCACCAGCTGCGCGCCGGCGGCGCGCAGCGGGATGGCCCACGCGCCGGCGTCGCGGTGGGCGTAGCCGGAGTCATCCAGGACATCGCTCAGCGGCAGGCCGGCCGCGGCCATGGCGAGCAGGACGGCGGCCAGGGCGCGGGCTGGGTCCAGCGCGCAGGAGGTCAGCGTCATCCGGCGGGCCAGCTCGGGTACGGCCGGGCCTGTCTCCTCGCGGGTCATGGTCGCCGCGCTGAGGTAGAAACCGAAGAACATCTCCCCTTTCGGGCCGGGCAGGTTGCTGTTGCGGTGCCCCCAGTGCGCCTCGGGGTCAGCGCATTCGGTGGTGCCGTGCCGCGGCGGCCGGGACCAGGTCTCCACGTCGGTCCAGTCGACGGCCAGCGCGGCGGAGGCCTGCTTGCACGAGGCGGGGATGCTGGCCTCCAGCAGGTCATCACAGAAGCTGGCGAGGTGCTCGGAGGGGGCGCCGTCGGGCGCGGCCTTGGCCAGCGCGTCCACGACGAGGTTAAAGGTGTGCTCCACCTGCCGGTAGGTGAGCTGGTGCGGGCCGGTGCGCCAGTCCTGCAGGACGCCGAGCCGGGCCTGGTCAGCTTCTGGCAAGCAGGTGAGCGCGGCGCGCACCCGGGTCAGGTGCGCGGGCCGGTCATCGGCTAGGGCGAGCATCATCCCGGTCAGTAAGGTGCGGACCGGCAGCTGCCGGTGCCGCACCCCGGCCGGCAGCAGCGCCTCGATCGCCGGCGCCACGCGCGAGCCATCGACGATGGCCTCCAGCACGGCAAGCGGGATGCTCACCGTTGCTCGCTGTCCGCGCGCCGCCCGCCGAGCAGCGCGACCGCGTCTGCCTCGCCGCCGGGGTCGAGGGCGGCGGTGATGTCGCCCAGCCGCTGCGAGCAGGTGAT
>DAIRVB010000743.1:0-1721 GCA_036803065.1 Streptosporangiaceae bacterium | reverse complement strand
GGTCCCGGGGCTGCCGCCGGTCCCGGGGCTGCCGCCGGTCCCGGGGCTGCCGCCGGTCCCGGGGCTGCCGCCGCCGGTTTCGGGGCCGGGCGACTGCGGCTCGCTCATTCGCCCGTCCCTCTGGTCCGGGCCCACCAGGCGCGGAACGACTCGGGCGGCGGCGCCGGCGCGTCCCGGGTGCGGGTCCACGCGCTGAGCGGCGGCGGCAGCCGCCGGATCCACCCACGCCGCGCCACCAGCTTGCGGCTGGCCGATGCCGCGCGCTGGGCCACGCCCAGCCGCCATGGCGATCGCAACGTCCACGCGGCAGCGCCCATCGCCATTCGTTCGGGGCTGGGAAGGCCATGCCGTTTCGCGTCTACCACCTTCCCGCGCAGGTGGACCAGCGCCTCAGGGATGTTGATCGCCACCGGGCACACGTCGTAGCAGGCTCCGCAGAGGCTGGATGCGTACGGCAGCGAAGCGTCGATCGGTGAGGTGACGCCGCGCAGCAGCGGGGTGATGATCGCGCCAATCGGCCCCGGGTAGGGCGAGCCGTAGGCATGCCCGCCGGTCCGCTCGTACACCGGGCACACGTTCAGGCAGGCCGAGCAGCGGATGCAGTGCAGCGCCTGGCGGCCAGTGGCATCGGCGAGCGCGCCGGTCCGGCCGTTGTCCAGGAGGACCAGGTGGAACGCCCGCGGGCCGTCACCCGGGGTCACCCCGCTCCAGGTCGACGTGTACGGGTTCATCCGCTCCGCGGTGGACGAGCGGGGCAGCAGAGCGAGGAACACCTCCAGGTCACGCCAGGAAGGCAGCAACTTCTCGATGCCCACCACGGAGATCAGCGTCTCGGGCAGCGTTACGCACATCCGGCCATTGCCTTCAGACTCAACGACGACCAGCGTGCCTGTGTCGGCGATGGCGAAGTTCGCACCGGAGATCCCGACCGTGGCCTGCAGGAACGTGCGGCGCAGATAGGACCGCGCAGCCCCGGCGAGGTCCGAGGGCTGGTCGGTGAGGCCAGCCGGCGCCCCCGGCATCTCCCGGAGGAAGATGTCCCTGATTTCGGCCCGGTTGCGATGGATGGCCGGCACCAGGATGTGGCTGGGCCGGTCCCCGTCGAGCTGGATGATGAGCTCGGCGAGATCAGTTTCGAGCGCGTGGATGTGCTCGGCGGCGAGCGCCTCGTTGAGACCGGTCTCCTGGGTGACCATGGACTTGACCTTGACAACCTGGTCAGCGCCCGCGGCCCGGACCAGGGAGATCACGATGTCATTCGCCTCGGCGGCATCGGCCGCCCAGTGCACCTGCCCGCCCGCGCTGACCACCCGCTCCTCGAGGCGGGTCAGGTAGATGTCCAGGTTCGCCAGGGTGTGGTCCTTGATCGCCTTGGCCGCGGCGCGCAGCTCGGCCCAGTCGGAAAGCTCGGCGACGGCCGCCGCCCGCTTAACCCTGATGGCGCCGGTGGCGTGCGCGAGGTTGCGGCGCAACTGTGAGTCCTGCAGGGCCGTGGCGGCCGCTTCGGGGAAGGCCGGCATGCCGAGGTACGTGGGCATACTCATGTGCTCGCCCGCCCGCTCATGTGCTCGCCCGCCCAGTGCCCGTGCTCCCGGCGCCCGTGCTCCCGGCGCCCGTGCTCCCGGCGCCCGTGCTCCCGGTGCCCGTGCTCCCGGTGCCCGTGCTCCCGGTGCCCGTGCTTCCGGTGCCCGTGCTCCCGGTGCCCGTGCTTCCGGTGCCAG
>DAIRVB010000742.1:0-1721 GCA_036803065.1 Streptosporangiaceae bacterium | reverse complement strand
CTGGTGCAGCTCGACCATCCCGACGGCGTCATCCTGCCGGTTCGGGCCGGCTACCAGCCCGACGCCCGCGACTACGGCATCGGGGTCAACCCGCTGCGCTACGACGGGCCGCTCTGGTACGCCCTGCCCGACGTGCTCGCCGCCGCGTTGCTCGGCACCGCCGCCATTCCGGTCCGCCGGGCGGTGCGGCTGCGCCCGGTCGGCCGACAGCCCGGGCTGCGGCCGGTGCAACTGCGCGGCCACCGCACCGTGGATCCCGGCCAGCGGGCCAACCCGTTCGTCGCAATGATCGAAGAGCGGCATCGAGTGAGGCGCGACCCGGCGCTGCCGGCCGAGGACCGCGCCCGGCTGGACCTGTTTCTCAAGATCACCGCCAACGCGACCGCCTACGGCTCGCTGGCCCGCTTCGACCGCCGGGACCTGACCGACCCGGTGCCGGTGACGGTGTACGGCCCGGGTGACGAGCCATTCGGCGACCGCACCCGCTATCCGGAGGACCCCGGCCCCTACTGCTTCCCACCGGTCGCGGCCGCCATCACCGCCGGCGCTCGGCTCATGCTCGCGCTGATCGAGCGCACCCTGGGCGACGTCGGCGGCAGCTACGCGTTCATGGACACCGACAGCATCGCCATCGTCGCCACCGAAGAGGGCGGACCGATCCGCTGCCGCACCGCGTCCGGCGACACCGTCACCGCCGTGTCGCATGACACGGTGCGCCGGCTGCTGCGCCGGTTCGACACGCTCAACCCGTACGGGCCGGACGTGGTCAACAACGATCCGACGCTGGGCCGGTCCCCGTGGAAGGTCGAACACGACAGCCTCGATGGGCAGCTGTGGTGCTACGCCATCGCCCAGCAAGCGCTACGCCCTCTACCGACCGACCGGAGCGGGTACGCAGCTGGTCGGGGTCGGCGACAGCCCGGACGAGGCCGGCGCCGCCAGCGAAGCCGGTGACACCGCCGAACCGGACCCGTTCGTCGACTGGTCCGAACACGGCCTCGGGCTGTATATGGACCCGAGCGACCAGCAGCTTCACGACAAAGGGTCGCGGATCTGGATCCGCGACGCCTGGCAGTGGATCCTCACCACCGCGCTGACCGGCACCCGGCCGCCGCTGCCGGCCTGGGCCGACCGGTACGCGCCGTGCCAGTTCAGCGTCTCCGGACCGCGACACGCTGGCTGGTTCCGGCTGCCGGACACCGGCGGGCTGCGGCCCGCAAGCCCCGGCCCTTTGGATTCGGGTTGCTCGGTCAGGCCCATCCGCTCGCCGCGCCGGCTTCGGACGTCTACCCCGCGGCGGCCTACCAGAGAGATCCGCGGCTCTGGCCGCAGCTGCGCTGGTACGACCGGCACACCACCCAGCCGATCAGGACCGCACCCGCTGGCATCGCCGACGACCCGGATCGGCTCTCCGACGCCATCCGGGACGGCCTCATCCCGCTGCGCACCATCGGCGCCGTGCTCGGCCGGTACGGCAGCCGGCCGGAACACAAATCACTCCAACCCGACCACGCCCCGGCTGGGGAGAACTCCGCCGGGCAGCTGCACCGCCGTCCGATCCGCTCCGGGCCGGAGATCACGGCGCTGATCGGGAAGGAAGGAAACCGGCTGCTCGAACGGGCCACCGGCGAGATCACCGACCCGGACGACTACCGCACCACATACACCTACGGTCGTGAGCGCTGGCGGCAACTCGTTCTACCCGTACTCCGCGACATTCG
>DAIRVB010000741.1:0-1729 GCA_036803065.1 Streptosporangiaceae bacterium | reverse complement strand
CGCCGTTACCGCGGGCAAAGGACCCGCGCTCAGCACTGCACGCTCCCCAGGAACGATCGTGGCCATTGCCCGCTGCCCGGCAATAGCGGCGAAGGTCCCGGCCACACTCCGGGCCCGCGATGTCCGCCGGTCCAGGTGCAGGCTATGGGCGGAGGCATTTCTCACACGTCCGAGTGCAGACGCGCGATGGCGGCGCGGCCAAACGACTCTCTGGTCCTGTCGTGATCCAGATAGGACAGCCACGCGGCCACCGGCCACCGGCCACCGGCCACCGGCCACCGGCCACCGGCCACCGGCCACCGGATGCTGCCATGTCGAGGCCGTGCCTGATGCCGCGCCAGCAGCCGCGCCCGCTGCCTTAGATCCCATGAGCAGCGCACAGGACGCCCAGAGCCGGGTGATCTGCATACGACGTCGGCGCGGCTGACGCACCTGCTGGGCGCGCAGAGCATCGATCTGTCCGAGAGCCTGGCTGCCGCACATGCCGGATGCTCACTCTCCGTAACAGCCGCTGTCGGCGTGGCTGGTAGCCAGGGCTTGCCGGCCAGGGCGTTGCTGATCGCGTCGAGCGCGGTGTGGCCGTGGTTTACGGCGGAGTCGAGGTAGCTGCGGATGCGGCACCAGCGGCCGAGGGTGGCCTGGGTGTGCCAGTAGCCGGAGACGGCCTGGTGCCGCTTGGGTCCCTTGACGGCCCGCTCGGCGGAGTTGCTGGTCCATTCCACCTCGAACGCGGTGGTGAACAGCCAGACCTGGTCCGCGTGATCGCGCAGCCAGCAGCCGAGCGCGTAGCCGGGGTGGTTCCCGTCGCCGTCCCAGTCCCGGAGCCAGTTGTGGATGATCCCGGAGCGGACGGCGGCGGCGTAGCGTTCCCGCAGGTCCTTGAGCAGGTCCGGGTCGAGGGCGGGCCGGCCGCGGCTGCGGGCGTCTTCGACGGCCTGGTGCGCCTCGCGCAAGATGGTGATCACGTCCGCGGCCCAGGATTGCAGGCCGCCGGGGCCGAGTTTCGAAACGGCCCGGCAGCGGCGGATGACGTGCTGGCAGCACTGCTGGATCCCAGCCAGCTGTCCCGCGAGCTGCTGGTAGGCACCGTAGCCGTCGACGATCAGGAACCCGGTGAAGAACGCCAGCAGCGCGATGATCCCGGCATGGCGCCGTGAGGTGAGCGGGATCAGCCAGATAAGCCGCTCAGCCGGGGTGCGGATCACCATCACCTGCGCGGCGCCGGGTATCACCTCGCCGGTATCCGGGTCGGTGTCCGGGGCCAGCACGTTCACCGGGGACTCATCGGCGGCCAGCACGGGCTCATCGGCCAGCCCCGCCTCCATCGCCGCGTCGAACCCGGCGTCTTGCAGCCGCCCGTCCAGCCGGGCGCTGGCCTTATCCACGAACCCGGCCGATACCGGGATTCGCAGCAGCATGCCGATCAGCCGCGCGGCCCGCTCCGGCGGCACGTTCCCGTAGGCGGCCAGCAAGACCGCCGCCGCGTTCAGCACTGGCCCGTACGACACTGACCCCGGATGCGCCCCGGCCGGCGCCGCCGCGGTGGTCACCACCCCGCAGCACGAGCATCGCAGTCCCGGCAGCAGGTACTCGGTAACGCCCCGGGTGATCTTCACGTCCCAGACCTGGGCCCACGACGAGCCCGCCTCCGCAGCGCCGTCCAGCCCGGCCCCGCACGCCCGGCACTGCGCCGGCGGGTCAGCGGACTTGCGCTCATCCGGATCAGGAT
>DAIRVB010000740.1:0-1763 GCA_036803065.1 Streptosporangiaceae bacterium | reverse complement strand
CGGCGGGGTTCTCGTCTGTGTGCGAGTAGATCAGCCTGGTGGGCGTCAGGACCAGGACGGTCATGTGCCGGCGCACCTCCATGGCCGTGTCGAACAGCGCGTCGGCTTGCACGACAAAGGAGACGACAGCCTCGGTGCCCAGCGCGGACGAGACCGCGTCGGCCACCAGGCCGGGGTAGTAACCGCTTCGCTCGATTGCTGACCGCAGCCCCTCGGCTGTGGTTCGGGTATCCCTCATGCATCCATCCTGCACTGTCTTGGGCGCAGCGCTCACAGAACGGGGCATCAATCGCCGTACAGATGCCCTCCGCGGCAGGTGGCGAGGGCTCATGGCGGCGCGGGGCCGGCGAAAGCGTCGTCCGGCGCTGCGCTGGTCAGGTCTATCCACGGCTCGTCGGCTGGCTCGGGAAGCGCCATCGCGCCCGCGCCGGCCGCGGGCCTGGGCCGCCGGGGCGACGGGGCGCCCGCACCACCGCCGCGGCCGCGATACACCAGCAGCCCGTTCACCGGGTCCGGCACCGCGTCGAGCGCAGCCCGGACAGCAGCCAGGCCGCGGAACGCCTCCCACCGCGTGTCCGAGCTGAACTCCACCTCGAATACCACGCCCCAGCGGTGAATATGCCACGCCCAGTCGGTCGCGCCATGCGCGATAGCCGACTCGATCAGCGTGGACGAGTAAGTGTCCCGCCATCGCGTGGCCGGAAACTCGCCATCAAATACCTCGATGGACCACCACTCGGCCATAGCAGTAACGATAGGCGTCCCAGGCCGGAAATGGCACCCCGACGCGCCGTGCCCGCCGATATGTGCCGCACTCCCCAGGAACCCGGGCACAGCGGCTCCCCGGAGTCGGCATCATGGGTGCGTGCCTGTACGGAAAGGGGAGCAGCCGGCAATGGAGCCACAGCCCACGCTTGAGCCGCTCCGGCAATGGGACCCGGAGCGCATCGGGCCCTATTCCCTGCTCGGCACGCTGGGCGCCGGGGCGATGGGCCGGGTGTATCTGGGCAGGTCAAAGGCGGGCCGGCTGGTCGCGGTCAAGACCATCAAAATTGAGTTCGCCGAAGAAGCCGGCTTCCGCGCTCGTTTCGCGCACGAGGTGGCCGCGGCCCGGCGGGTCAGCGGAGTGTTCACCGCCGCGGTCGTCGCGGCCGACCCGGAGGCGGACATGCCGTGGCTGGCCACCGCCTACGTGCCCGCCCCGTCGCTGAGCCAGCTGGTCCGGGCGTGCGGCCCGCTGCCGGTGCCAGGTGCCCGCTGGCTCGCCGCCGGATGCGCCGAGGCACTGGAGTCGATCCACGCCGCAGGCCTGGTACACCGCGATTTGAAGCCGTCCAATGTGCTCGTCTCCCCCGACGGGCCGCGGGTGATCGACTTCGGGGTGGCCAGGGCGGCCGAGCGGATCCAGCTCACCGTCACCCGCGGCGCTGTCGGCACTCCCGCGTATATGGCGCCCGAGCAGGCCCGGGACACCCGGCAGGCCTCCCTGGCGAGCGATGTGTTCTCCCTCGGCGGCACCCTGTTGTTCGCGGCGACCGGGCACGGCCCTTATCAGGGGGAGACGGTGATGGACATCCTGGTCCGGCTCGCTACCGAGCCGCCCGACCTGGCTGGCCTGCCCGCGGAACTGACCGACATCGTGACCGCCTGCCTGGAGCGCGGCCCGCGCGACCGCCCGACATCGGCCGCCGTCCTCGCCCACCTGGCGCCATATGTGGAGAGCGCATCAGGACCCGGCCCGGGCCAGCCGCCGCTGCCAGGCC
>DAIRVB010000739.1:0-1764 GCA_036803065.1 Streptosporangiaceae bacterium | reverse complement strand
CGAGGACACCGTCCGGCTGGCCGCCGCGCTGCGCCCGGCGCTGGCCTCCCGCGGCGTCCCCGAGCAGGTGTATGTGGACAACGGCAGCGCGTTCGTGGACTCCTGGCTGCTGCGGGCCTGCGCCAGCCTGGGCATCCGGCTCGTGCACTCCACGCCCGGCCGGCCCCAGGGCCGGGGCAAGATCGAGCGGTTCTTCCGGACCGTCCGGGACCAGTTCCTGGTCGAGATCACCGGCCAGGCAGCCGCGGACATCAGCGGGCTGGCCGCCCTGAACCGGCTGTTCACCGCCTGGACCGAGACCGTCTACCACCCCGCGGTCCATTCCGAGACCGGGGCACCGCCGCTGCGCCGCTGGCAGGAAGGCGTCAAGATCCCGCTGCCCCTGCCGACCCCCGCCCAGCTGCGCGAGGCGTTCTTGTGGTCCGAGTACCGCACCGTCACCAAGACCGCCACCGTCTCCCTGCACGGCAACACCTACCAGGTCGACGAGCTGCTGGCCGGCCGCAAGACCGAGCTGGTCTTCGACCCGTTCGACCTGGAAGACATCGAGGTCCGCTACGGCGGCCGGTCCTTCGGCAAGGCCATCGCGTTCAGGATCGGCCGCCACTCCCACCCCAAGGCCCGCCCCGAGCAGCCCGGCACCGCCCCGGCGCCGACCGGGATCGACTACCTGGCGCTGATCGGCGCCGACCATGACACCCGCCTGGAGGAACGGATCAACTACACCGCCCTGTTCAGCGAGCGCGATCCCGGCGGCCCCGGAGCCTCCGGCCAGCTGCCCGGCCAGATGACCATCGACGACGCCCTCGCCAGCGCCCCGAAGGAGGCGTCATGATCGGCAAGCTTCAGGGCTTCTACGGCTTCACCCGGATGCCGTTCGGCCGTGACCTGGCCCCCGGCATGCTGCACCGCCACGCCGCCCACAGCGAAGCCGCCGCCCGCATCACCTGGTGCGTCGGCGAAAAAGCCCTCGGCGTCATCACCGGCGAAGTCGGCGCCGGAAAGACCGCCGCCGCCCGCGCCGCCCTGGCCGCCCTGGACCAGGCCCGCCACATCGTCATCTACCTGCCCAACCCCGCCGTCGGCGTCCGCGGCATCCACCACGCCATCACCACATCCCTGGGCGGACGCCCCGCCCACGGCACCGCCGCCCTCGCTGCCCAGGCCGCCGGCCTGCTCGCCGCCGAGCAAGCCGAACGCGGCCGCACCCCCGTCCTGGTCATCGACGAAGCCCACCTCCTCGAGCACGACCAGCTCGAATCCGTCCGCATGCTCACCAACCACGACATGGACTCCGCCGCCATCTTCGCCTGCCTGCTCATCGCCCAGCCCACCCTCCGCCGCAAAATCAAGCTCGGCATCCTGGCCGCCCTCGACCAGCGCATCGCCGTCCGCTACCACATCACCGGCATGACCCCCCAGGAGACAAACAGCTACCTGCGCCACCACCTCGCCCTCGCCGGCAGATCCGACACCCTGTTCTCCGACGACGCCGCCACCCTGATCCACCAGACCAGCCGCGGCTACCCCCGCGCCGTCAACAACATCGCCATCGCCTCCCTGCTCGCCGCCTACGCCGCCAGCAAAGCCATCGTCGACGAATCCTCCGCGCGCGCCGCCGTGACGGAAGTCACGACAGAATGAGCAACCCGCCGACACCCTGAACCCCAAAGCCCCGCCCGGAACCACCGGGCGGGGCTTCTCCACACCCAGCACGCTCACCAGCAATGACGCCCGTACGCTCATCCCGAATGTCGGGCAACA
>DAIRVB010000738.1:0-1777 GCA_036803065.1 Streptosporangiaceae bacterium | reverse complement strand
AGCACGAGCGCCTGGTCCACCAGGTGACTGCCGAAGTCGAGCAGGGTGCCGCCGCCCGCGGCGGGCGGGCCCGGCTGCGGCGCGAACCGCTCGAAGCGTGACTCGAACCGCCGGACGGCCCCGAGCCATCCCTCCTCCATCACCCGGCGCAGGGTGCGCAGGTCGGAGTCCCATCGCCGGTTCTGGTACACCGTCAGCGGTACCTGCTCCCGCTCGGCCAGCTGCACCGTTTCCCGCGCTGACGCCGCATCGAGCGCGAACGGCTTGTCACAGACGACCGGCAGGCTCATGGCGATGGCCTCACGGGTCAGCGCGGTGTGCGTGGCCGCCGGCGTGGATATGGCAACGGCCTGTGCGCCGTGCGCCGCGAGTTCCGCCAGCGAGCTGTAGGCCGGCGTGCCCGGATGATCCCGGGCCAGCTCGCCGCGGCGCTCATCCGAGCGGGTGACGACGCCGATAAGTTCGCATTCGGGCGCGGAGGCAATCAGCGGGGCGTGAAAGTACCGGCCGCCGAAACCGTAACCGAGCAGCCCCACCCGGAGCGGAGATCGTGCCATGCCCGCGATCGTAGCCCGCTCGGCCCGCTCCCGCGGCGAGCCCGCACGACATGGTGGATCATGAGTCCGGAACGCGCTTTCCCGGCCAGCAGCGAGGTTCGATGAGCGACACCGTCAGGACGAAGTTCGAGATCCTGGACACGCGGTTCCACGACATCAAGGGCGACCAGTGGATGGAGAGGCTGCACACGGGATGCCGCTGGACCGAGGGCCCGGCCTATTTCGCCGCCGGGCGCTACCTGGTGTTCAGTGACATCCCCAACGACCGGATCCTCCGCTGGGACGAGACCACCGGCGCGGTGGGAGTGTTCCGCCAGCCCGCCCGCTTTGCCAACGGGCACACCGTGGACCGCCGGGGACGCCTGGTCAGCTGCGAGCACGGCGGCAGGCAGGTCACCAGGACCGAGCCCGATGGATCCGTCACGGTGCTGGCGGACCGCTTCGAAGGCCTGCGGCTGAATAGCCCTAACGACGTCGTGGAACGTGCGGACGGCTCGATCTGGTTCACCGATCCTGGCTATGGCATCGACAGCGACTACGAGGGGCACAAAGCCGAGAGCGAGATCGGCAGCCATAACGTGTACCGGATCGACCCGGGCACTGGTGAGGTGCGCCTCGCCGCCGATGGCTTCATCCGCCCCAACGGCCTTGCTTTCTCCCTGGACGAGCGGCAGCTCTACATCACCGACAGCGAGGCGAGGCACATCCGGCTGTTCGGCGTGGCTGACGACTCCGCGCTCACCGGCGGGCGGGTCTTCGCCAGTTGCGACGCGGGCACCTTCGATGGTGTCCGGCTGGACGACACGGGCCGGATCTGGGCGGCCGCTGGTGACGGGATCCACTGCTTCGACCCCGACGGCACGCTGCTGGGGAAGCTGCGCGTCCCCGAGGTGGTCGCCAACCTGACCTTCGGCGGCCAGCAGCGCAATCACCTGTTCTTGTGCGCCACGAGCTCGCTCTACTCGCTCCGGGTGAACTGCACCGGCGGCCGCTACCCCGGTTGATCCGCTGAAGCTCAGCCCGGCAGCAGGAGCAGTTTCCCGGTGGTGCGCCGCGCGGTGAGGTCGTCATGAGCCCTGGCCGCCTCGTCCAGGGGGTACCTGCCACCGACGCGGACCGTCAGGCGGCCGTCCCCGATCCAGCTGAACAGGTCGCTGGCCCGCTGGCGAAACTCGTCGGGGCTGGCGATGTAGTGCACGAGCGTCGGCCGGGTCAGGAAT
>DAIRVB010000737.1:0-1797 GCA_036803065.1 Streptosporangiaceae bacterium | reverse complement strand
GCACCATGAGCCGGCGGCTGTCGGCGATCCGGTTCGCCGCCCGGCTGCGCAACCAAGTCGACCCGACCGCCAACGCCCGGGTGGTGGCGGTCTGGGAGGGCATCCGGCGCACCCACGGCGCCCCGCCCGAACAGGCCGGCCCGCTGATGCCGCCGGAGTTGTTCGACACCCTGTCCGCCTGTCCGCATACCAAGGTCTGGAAGACCCGCGGCCGGCCGAGCGAGCCGGACCTGGCCGGGCTGCGCGATGTCGCCCTGCTGCTGGTCGGGTTCGTGGCCGCGCTGCGCCGCAGCGAGCTGGCCGCCCTGGCCGTGGCCGACGTGGCCGAGCACCAGAACGGCCTGGTGCTGTCGATCCCCCGGTCGAAGACCAACCAGACCGGCGAGCAGACCGAGCTGGTCGTCCTCCCCCGGGCCGGCACCCCGGCCCGGGGCCCGGTGACCGCGCTGGCGGCCTGGCTGGCCGCGGCCGGGATCACCGCTGGCCCGGTGTTCCGGCCGGTGAGCACCGGCAACCGGGCGCTGGCCCGGCCGCTGCCGGCGCGTCTTCGTGTCGGTGCCAGTAGCCAGCACCGCGGCGCAGCCGTCGCCGCCTCCGGGCAGTTCCGTGGCCAAACGGTTCAAGGCGATCCTCGCCGGGTTGCAGACGATGCGTGCCGCGGGGGTGGCGATCACCGTCTCACCTGACGCGGGGATAGCCGCGACCAAACCGCACGAGGTTCTCCCCCATGGTGTGGCTCAGATCGCCCGCAACGGATTCAACACCGCCGAGGCACTGCGCGCAGTCACCTCCGTCGCGGCCGAGTCCTGCGGACTGGGGAACCGCAAGGGCCGCATCGCGCAGGGCTACGATGCGGACCTGCTCGCCGTGAGGGGCGATCCCCTCACCGATCCCACAGACCTGCGGAACGTCGCAGCGGTCTTCCGGGCCGGGAAGCCCATCCGCCGACCGGACGCTGTTCGTGCTCACCTGTGAGAGGAGTCTTCAGTGGGTGCGGGTGAGATCCTCGGTCTGCATCACGTCAAGGTTCCCGTGACAGACCTGGCACGAAGTCGCGCCTGGTATGAGCGGGTTTTCGATCTCCAGTCAGTCATGGAGTTCCCTGACGAGGACGACGTCGTGCGCGGGGTCGTCTACCAGCCCAAGAACGCCTTCACCCTTGCACTACGGGAGAGCCCCGCCGCGGCGCGAGGCATAGCCGGCTTCGACCCGTTCGCCATCCTCCTGCAGGGCGAACCCGACGTGCAGGCATGGGCAGATCGGCTGGACGCCCTCGACATCGAGCATTCGGCGGTAATCGAGGCAACCATCGGCTGGATACTCAGCTTCCATGACCCCGACGGCTTGGAGCTTCGGTTCTACACCGCCGCCGCTCGCCACGGAGCCGACGTCAACGGCCGACCGGGCTATGGCAGACCAGACCAAACAGCCGCCGCTCAATAGGGTTAGGGCCGCTGACCTCCCCGCCTACCCTTTCGACGAGGCCGCCGCCCTGGAGTAGATCTCACGCGAGGTGGACAGCGGACCACGCGACAAGAAGGCACAAGCCCCGTCGACGGGCCGATCGGAGCCCAGTCTCGGTGTCCGCAGGCGGATCGGTGACCGGTCGATCCGCCTGCGTTGAACGGATATACGGCGGCTGGGGGTACGTCAGGGCCTTCGTCAAATGCCCAGCGCCCGGTGTTCAGACAAGCTGCCGGTCATGGCGGAGATCCCGACCATGACCGTGTGGGGCGGCCGCGATCGCCTGATCCCCGTGCAGCACGGCCGGCAGGCGCATCGCGCCATCCCGAACAG
>DAIRVB010000736.1:0-1804 GCA_036803065.1 Streptosporangiaceae bacterium | reverse complement strand
GGTGCGGGGTGGCCCGCGGGCCACCAGGGCTCCGTGATCATGAGAGCCTGGCCTGCGTGAGGCGCGTGTCGGTCATCGGGAACGCCGGGTCGGGCAAGTCCACCCTCGCCCGGGCCCTCGCGGCACGGCTCGGTGTCCCGCACGTGGAACTCGACGGGATCTACCATCAGCCGGGCTGGATCCCGCTGGCGGGGGAGGAGTTCGTCCGCCGCGCCGGCGCGGCCGCAGCCGGGGACGGCTGGGTCATCGACGGCAACTACAGCGCGGTCCGCCCGCTGATCTGGGCCCGCGCGGACACGGTCATCTGGCTCGACCCGCCCCGCCGCGTCGTGATGCGCAGGCTCATTTGGCGCACCATCCGGCGCGTGATCAGCCGCACCGAGTTGTGGAACGGCAACCGGGAACCCTGGCAGAACCTGGTCCGCCGGGATCCCCAGACGTCGATCATCGCTTGGGCCTGGCATCAGCACGTCGTCTACCAGCAGCGCTACGCCGCAGCGGCCCTCGACCCGGCCTGGGCGCACCTCCGGTTCAGCCGCGTCACCGCACGCCGTGACGTGCGGACCCTCCTCGACCGCGCAAGGCCCTTGCCGCGCGGCTGAACCAGGTCGTGTCCCGCGGCCGGATCACCTCGCGCCGTGGCCGAGCGAGGTCGCGCCGGGGCCTCGCCTCATGCCATCCATCGGCAACTGATGAGAGATCCACGAGACGAACCGCTTGACGTGTACCAGCGTGGCCAGCTATAACAAACATATAGTTGTACAACTAGGGGGTTGTTGAGGGAGAGCTGTGATCACAGACTGGATTGCCGCGGAGCGCCGCGAACTGGCGGCGCTGCTGGACGGGCTCAGCGCGGACCAGTGGGACGCGCCGTCGTTGTGTGCCGGCTGGACCGTCGGGCACGTGGTGGCTCACCTCACGATGCCGCTGCGGTACTCAGCGCCCCGGTTCCTGCTCGAGCTCGCGAAGGCGGGCGGCCGGTTTCAGCGGATGTCCGACACCGTCGCCCGCCGGGATGTGACCCGGCCGAGGGAGGAGCTGATCGCGGCCCTCCGCGACAACGCGGAGCACCCGTGGAAGCCGCCGGGCGGCGGTTACGAAGGGGCACTGACTCATGACGTGATCCACAGTCTCGACATCACCTGCCCGCTGGGGATCGAGCGTCATATCCCGGCCGAGCCGATGAGGACGGTGCTCGACACGGTCACCGGCCCGAAGAGCCGAAGGTACTTCGGTGTGGATACCGGCGGCCCGGAGCTGCGGGCTGTAGACCTCGACTGGTCGCGCGGGAGCGGCGCGCAGCTGCTCGGGCGGGCCCAGGATCTGGCGCTCCTGCTCACCGGGCGGCGCGTCCGGCCGGGCGCCTTCAGCGGCGAAGGTGCTTCCCCGGAGGCGGGCGGAGCAGTCCGATGACGATCGTCGACGAGGACCTGAGCCTCACGTTCGCGGCGCTCGCCGATCCGACGAGGCGGGCCATCCTGTCGCGGCTGGCCGGCGGTGAGGCGACGGTGAACCAGCTCGCCGAGCCCTTCGCCATGACGCAGCAAGCGATCTCCAAGCACCTCAAGATCCTGGAGCGGGCAGGACTCATCTCGCGCACCCGCGCTGCCCAGCGCAGGCCCTGCCAGATCGAAACCGAGCACCTCGATGCCGCGGCCGAGTGGATCGGCCGCCACCGGCGACAGTGGGAGGAACGGTACGACCGGCTCGACGAGCACCTCGCCACCCTCCGCCGACCCAGCCAGCAGGGCCCCAGCCAGCAGGAACCCACTCAGCAGGAGCCCAGCCAACAGGAGCCCACGCA
>DAIRVB010000735.1:0-1804 GCA_036803065.1 Streptosporangiaceae bacterium | reverse complement strand
GGTGCTGCCGCAGGAGGTGGTGGCGGACCTGGCCGGGCAGCTGGTGGCCCGGGCGCGGGCGGGTGAGCGGGTGGCGCTGACGGGCCGGGACGGGCTGCTGTCGGGGTTAATCGGTCAGGTGCTGCAGGCCGGGCTGGGGCTGGAGCTGGAGGAGCATCTGGCCGCCGGGGACGGCAACGGCCGCAATGGCTTCCGGGCCAGGACGCTGAGCACGGAGGCGGGACCGGTGAGCATCAGCGTGCCGCGGGACCGGGCCGGAACGTTCGAGCCGGCGCTGATCCCGAAGGGGGTCCGGCGCACGGCCGGGATCAGCGACACCGTGATCAGTTTGTATGCGGGCGGGATGAGCGTGCGGGATATCGCCCGGCACTGCCAGCGCACGATGGGCATCGAGATCTCGCACGACACCATCTCGAAGATCACCGACGAGTGCCTGGAGGAGATGCGGGCCTGGCAGGTGCGGCCGCTGGAGGCCATCTACCCCATCGTGTATGTGGACGCGCTGGTGGCTAAGGTCCGTGACGGCGGGGCGGTGCGGAACAAGGCGGTGAACATCGCGGTCGGCATCGACTGCGCGGGGGTCAAGCACGTGCTGGGCATCTGGGTCGCCCCGGCCGAGGGCGCGAAGGCGTGGGCGCAGGCGTTCGCGCAGATGCGCAACCGGGGCCTGGCCGACATCATCATCTGCTGCTGTGACGGGCTGGGCGGGCTGGGCGAGGAGATCACCGCGACCTGGCCGGAGGCGACGGTGCAGACCTGCACGGTTCACTTGATCCGGGCCGCCGCGCGGTTCGCGTCCTACGGTGACCGCAAGGGCCTGTGCGCCGGGATGCGGGCGATTTACACCGCGGTCGACATCGACGCGGCCGAGGCCGCGCTGCTGGAATTCGCCGACTCGGCGCTGGGCCGGAAATATCCCGCCGCGGCCGGGGTGTGGGAACGGGCCTGGGAAAAGTTCGTGCCATTTCTGGAATTCGAGCCGGGGATCCGGAAAGTGATCTACACGACGAATGCCATCGAGGCTTTTAACCGGCAGATGCGCAAAATCATCAAGACCCGCGGCCACTTCCCCAATGATGATGCCCTCGTCAAGCTGCTGTGGCTGGGTATCGTCGACATCGAGGACCGGCGCGCGGCCGAGCGGGCCCGCCAGGCCGGCCGGCCGAAGAACCAGCGGACCGCTGAGGGGCACCTGATCGAGGGCACGGCCACCCAGGGCTGGCGGGAGGCGCTGGCCGCCTTCGACAAGCGCTGGCCCGGCCGGATCCCGGACTGGGCGATGTAGCCGCCGGGCAGCAGCACGCGGAGGGGATGCCATGACCAGGCCGCCGGTCACCCTGGCCGACCAGGGAGTATTCATCGAGCCGGACGACGCCGACGAGCTGACCGACCTGCTCACCGACGCCGCCTGGGTGATCGGTCACCTGGCCAGCGACCCCGCCGCCGAGGACGCCTGCGCCCGCGCGCCCGGCCGGCCTGCCAGCTGCGCCGAGCTCGCCCTCGACCTGCGGCTAGCCGCCGCCGGCCTGGACGAGGCAGCCACCGCCGGGCAGGACAGCACCTACCTGACAGCACTGCCCGGGAAAAGCAGGAAAGGAGACACCCCGCGCGGGAAACGCCCGCGACACGCCACGGAAAAGAAACTCTCCGGAGAAGGGAAGTGATAACCTTAATGCACTTGCGGGGCAGCCCGCGAGACGGATAACTCTAAACAGGTCACAGTAGGTGCGCGGGCGCAGGTCCATCTTAGAATGGACAAAGAAGGAAACCAGAAAAGCCCTCACACCGGAAATCTGACAGACCC
>DAIRVB010000734.1:0-1812 GCA_036803065.1 Streptosporangiaceae bacterium | reverse complement strand
GTTCTTCGCAGACGTAGCCGTCGTCAACGGCAAGGCGTGGCCGTACCTCCCCGTCAACCGGTCCATCTACCGGTTCCGCGTCATCAACGGGGCGCAATCCCGCTTCTTCCACCTGTCCTTCCCGGCTGGCGGCCCGCCGGCCTGGCAGATCGGCACCGACCAGGGACTGCTCGATGCCGCCGTGCCGCTCACGCAGGGACTGCTGCTGGCACCAGGTGAACGCGCTGACCTGCTCATCGACTTCACCCGCGCCGCCCCGGGCCAGGAGTGGATACTGCGCAACGACGCCCCGGCCCCCTATCCCGACGGAGACCCGGCAGCACCGGTCGACGAGATCATGAAGTTCGTCGTCACGCGCGGCAAGGGGCCGTTCCGGAGCGTTCCCGCCCGCCTGCGGGCCAAGCCGCTGCCCGCGGTGAGGATCAACGGCGTGACGCGCAACGTCACCCTGCAGGAGAAGGTGATAGCCGACGGGGAATCCTACGGCCTGCTCCTCAACGGCGTCCCCTTCGCCGCCGGCGACGGCGACATCATCCAGGCGGAGCGGGGCAAGACCGAAAAGTGGAACATCATCAACCTGACCGCTGATGCCCACCCGATCCACCTGCACCTGATCGCGTTCCGGATCCTGGAGCGGGTGCCGTTCTACGGGCCTGCCGATTCCGAAGGCATCCCGCAGGGACTCAAGGACTACATTGCCGCCTGGCACGTCGACCCGGCCAGCCCGGTACCCATCCTCGGCTACGGAACTGGCGCCAATCACTCACCCGATCCCTACCTCGACAACAGCCAGGCAACGGCGCCCGCACCTGGCGAGCGCGGCAGGAAGGACACCGTCATCTGCCCGCCCGGCCAGGTCACCCGCATCGCCGTCCCGTTCACTGGCATCAGGTTCGACCCCGACCTCGAATACACCACCCAGGCGGGCAGCTCCGTCCGAGGCTACGTGTGGCACTGCCACATCCTCGAGCACGAGGAATACGACATGATGCAGCGCTACCGCGTGGTCTGAGCCCGCGACAAGCCGCTCCGGGCCCGGCCGTGCCAACCTCGGCTGGCGCCATGGTTCTTCTTTGTGATCGGGCACCACCTGGTGGGCGGCAGGGACTGCCGTTGCTGGCGGACCCTGTGGGGCTCGATTACTCGATCGCAGCGGCTCGGCCGACGTGACCTGGAGGCTCCGTCGACTGGCATCATCGGTGCGTGATCTTCTCGGTCGCCTACCAGCTCACGCGCTGCCTGCTCGACTGCCTGATGCTACTGACCCGGCGCGAGACATCGAGAGACGCCGAACTGCTGGTGCTGCGGCATGAAAACGCGGTGCTGCGCCGCCAGGCTGGCCGGGTCCGCTATCAGCCCGCCGACCGGCTGTGGCTCGCGGCGCTGTCCCGCCTGATTCCCCGCCACCAGTGGAACAAGGTGTTCCCCGTGACCCCGGCGACCCTGCTCGCCTGGCACCGCCGCCTCGTCGCACGAAAGTGGGATTACACCAGCCACCGGCGCCCCGGACGCCCGGCCACAGCCGCCGGGATCCGCCAGCTCGTGATCCGCATCGCCACCGAAAATCCCGCCTGGGGACACCGCCGCGTTCAGGGCGAGCTGGTGCGGCTCGGCCATCACATCGCGGCCTCCACGATCTGGCAGATCCTTCACGATGCCGGAATCGACCCGGCGCCCCGCCGTACTGGCCCGACCTGGAAGCAATTCCTGACCGCCCAGGCCCGCGGCATCCTGGCCGCCGACTTCGTACACGTCGACACCTTGCTGCTCCGGCGCATCTACGCCCTGATCATCATCGAGCACGGCACCCGC
>DAIRVB010000733.1:0-1822 GCA_036803065.1 Streptosporangiaceae bacterium | reverse complement strand
CCGGACCGACGCATGGGCCTTCGTGCAGTTTATGTTCCCCTACGCGCCGTATGTCGCGCACTACGACGGCACGAGTTGGTCGCAGGTGGCATTCCCGATAGCCCCGGCGAAATCCAGTGCGAGTTCGCCAAGCAACGTCTGGGTCATCGGCCAGACCCTGGCCACGCCGTCCACGCCGCCGCAGGTCACCACCATGCACTGGGACGGGCAATCCTGGCAGCAGGTTCCGCTGCCGCCCATCACCCTGCCGGCGGGTGACAACATGCAGCCTGCGGGTATCCTCGCCGTCACGCCGAACAACGTGTGGGCCGACGCCATTCTCACCGCTGGAGAGGGCGTCGCGCCAGGCGCTGTCCTGCTGCACTGGAACGGGAAGGCGTGGTCCCAGGTCACAGTGCCCTACCCGACGTATCAGCCCGGTTCCCTGGCCCAGGACGGGCACAACGGTATCTGGCTGTCCGTGTATGGCGACGCGACCGAGAACTACAACCCCTACCTCGTACACGACGTCAACGGCCACTGGAGCCGGATCGCCGTGCCTGCCGCGACGGGCTACACCACGCAGTTGAGCATGCTGTCCTGGATTCCCGGGACACACTCGGTGTGGGCGGTGGGGAACACGTTCCCGGTTCAGAACACTAACGGCATCAGCCAGGGAATCATCCTCAAGGACGGCAACTGATCGGCCGCCGCTGCGCCGGGAGGGTCAACCGCCCGGCGCGGCGTGGTTGCCTTGGTGGCGTGGCGCTTGCGCAGATGGGACTGTTCAGGTAGCGGGCCGACCGGACGAGGTCCCACCTGCGGCTGAGCGGTAACGAGGTGGCCCTTGTCGGCATGGCGGCTCGTGATCCCAGTGGCCGCACAGCGCCGCCGTGACCGCGGCTCCCGGAGCAGCCATGTCGGCGTCCGGTTCCATCATCAAGACGGCCTCGTGAGCGAATGCCTGCCGCATCAGGCCAGTATGCCCCGGGTCAGCTGCTTCTCAGTTCTTCTTGACGGGAACGGCCGGGGTGTCATGCGGCGTGCGGTGGGTGATCTTGGAGCCGAGCCAGACGAGCGGGTCGTACTTGCGGCCCACCACCCGCTCCTTCATGGGGATGAGCGCGTTATCGGTGATCTTGATGTTCTCCGGGCAGACCTCGGTGCAGCACTTGGTGATGTTGCAGTAGCCGAGGCCGAAGTCGTCCTGGGCGATCTCGCGGCGGTCGGCGGTGTCGGCCGGGTTCATCTCCAGTTCGGCGATCCGCATCAGGAACCGGGGCCCGGCGAACGCCCGCTCGTTCTCCGGGTGGTCGCGGATCACGTGGCAGACGTTCTGGCACAGGAAGCACTCGATGCACTTGCGGAACTCCTGGGAGCGCTCCACGTCCACCTGCTGCATCCGGAACTCGCCTAGGCCCACACGCGGGTCGGGCGTGAACGAGGGGATCTCCCGCGCCTTCGCGTAGTTGAACGACACGTCGGTGACCAGGTCCCTGATGACCGGGAAGGTCCGCAGCGGGGTGAGCGTGATCGTCTCGTCCGGGCCGAACAGCGACATCCGGGTCATGCAGGCCAGCCGCGGCCGCCCGTTGATCTCCATCGAGCAGGACCCGCACTTGCCCGCCTTGCAGTTCCAGCGGACCGCCAGGTCACCCGCCTGGGTCGCCTGAAGGCGGTGCAGCACGTCGAGGACCACCTCGCCCTCGTTGGCCTCGACCTGGTAGTCGGCCAGTGCGCCTTGCCCGGCATCGCCGCGCCAGATCCGTAGTGTTACTTTCGCGCCCATCAGTATCTCTCCCCCTGGACGGCGGGCAGTTCCTCATCAGTGAGGTACTTCTGC
>DAIRVB010000732.1:0-1823 GCA_036803065.1 Streptosporangiaceae bacterium | reverse complement strand
GGCCGAAGTACCAGTGCAGGCCTTCCGGGGGTGGCAGGAAAAGCTCAGCGAGATCCTCGGCCTCGCCCGCTACGCTCCCCGACGCCGACATGGGTAATACGGCCGCGCGCCGGCCGGGACACGCGACGCGGCAGGGTGCGTGGCCAGCGCGGCGGCCGACGTACCAACGCCGCCGACAAGGCTGCGAGCCACCCATCCGCCGGCAGGGTTATCCCGCGTGAAGAAGCCCCTGCCCGTTTCCGTGAAATGGGTTGACACCGTCGGCGAGCAGCCTTGGTCGGCCCAAGGCCGGGCGGGGCGGCGCCCGGCGCGCCAGGGGCAGCAGCGGAGCTTGCGCAGGATGTGCCAGGTCTTGAGCTGGGCGGTCGCGCTCACCGGGCGATCTGGCCAGCTTGTCCTCCCGGTAGCTGGACCGCATCCGGACGGTGGACATCAGAACGTGATCTGAATAGACTAGAGCCATGAGCGCGCAGACTTCTGACGCGGTGACGTTCTCCGACCTGTCCCGCAATCCGCGGGCGGTCGCCGAGCGCGCCCGGCGGCTGGGCCGACTGCGGGTAACCCACCGCGACGCCCCCGATTTCTACCTGACAGCAGCAGACCGCGAGGAAGAACGGGACGAGAACCTGGTGACCGCATCCCGGATGTTCGGCGCGCTTGCGCGCAGCGAGTCCGGCGCGCGCGCGGTCGCGTCGGCCCTGGGCGAGGTGTTCCCGTGGGCCCGGCATCTGTCGCCAACCGAGCAGTCCAGCTTCGCGGAGGAACTGATCACCGCACTGTCGGATGCGGCCGAGCTCACCATCGACCGCAACGCGCACGAGGTCATCGCCGGATGGCGGGCGACCGCGCGGATCAAGGCTGACCCAGTCCAGTACGAGCAGGCGCTCGCGCCTACCGAGGGCGACTTCGGGCCAGTCGAGGCCCTCGGGTGAGCCCCCGCCGCGGAGAGCGAGTTACCGTCCCGCCGCCGGCCGGCCAGTGGGAGGTCCGGTTCGGCACCAGCGCTGCCGCCGCCGGCTGGGAGGAACTATGCCGCCATGCCCTGCCGAACACCCGGCGCTGCCTGGAGACCTTACGAACCGACCCGCGCTCGGGAGCCGGCCACGACCGCCAGCACCGTCTCCGCGGCGACCTGGCCACGCACCGGCACAACGGCCGCGACTTGGAGCAGTGGGAATACGAGGTCACTAGTGGCGGCCGCATCCGCTACGTGATCGACGACCAGCACCGCACGGTGTGGCTCACCTACGCATCGCCACGCCATCCCAAGGACACAGACCGCTGAAACAACCAGGCGCGGCGATCGCCACCGTGCAGATTAACCCCGCGAGCGGGTGCACGACTGAATTGTGAGGGTGCTTGGCTTGCGCAGGTAGCGAGGCTAGCCTGAGTGATGTTGAAACTCAGACTGGGAGGTGTCCTCATGCCGGAGCTGCCCTCGGATCTGACGGGCCTGGAGCGCCGCCGCGCGGAGCTGTTCGGCCTGCTCGCCCAGGTCGGCGATTTCCGGCGGGGCGCGCTGAACGCGGTCTGGCGCAAGTGCGGGAAGCCGAACTGCGCGTGCGCCCGGCCGGGTCACCGGGGTCACGGCCCGCAGTACAACCTGACCCGGCGGGTGGGCGGCAGGACCGTCAACACGCACCTGAAGCCGGGCCCGGAGCTGGAGAAGGCCGAGCGGGAGGTCGCTGAGCATCAGCGGTTCCAGGACCTGGTCGAGGAGGTGACGGTGGTCAGCGAGGCTTTGTGCGCGGCCAGGCCGGTCACCGGCCCGGCGCCGGCGCCGGACAGCGAAAAAGGGGGCTCTGCGCGGACCTCGGGGAGAT
>DAIRVB010000731.1:0-1825 GCA_036803065.1 Streptosporangiaceae bacterium | reverse complement strand
GCGTGCGCATCCTGCTCGAGGAGGAGGATCTCCTTGAGGACCTTCGGGACGGCAGACGGGCCGATATGGCGAAGGTCATCAATGGCGGCGAACGTGAAGACAACCTTCACCGATGGCGGCGGCGATGATGACGTCGGCGGCGCGGCGGTGGTTCATCTGGCCGACGGAGGTCGTCTGCGGGCCGGGGCCCGGCGAGCCAGCTCGATCATTCATCGGATGGCTTGTTGACGGCACTGGCCCGCGACGCCTGAGCGTTGGACCCTCCTCGGGTCTCCTCCTCCTGTATCGCAAAGCGCATGAAGCGGGACGCCCGGCGGCGGATGCGCCGCTCGAGCCGTTCGGCGTGGGTTGAGGCAATGCGGGGAGTCCGGGCATGGGGGGGGCGGTAGAACCGGGTCTTCGCCAGCTCGACCAGCAGCAGGTAGACGACGACCATCCCGAACAGCAGAAGGAAGAAGGTCGTCGGCAGCGGCGTGAAGCCCAGCAGGTTGGCCAACCCCGTGTACGGCAGGATGGCACCGACCAGAGCCGCTCCGGTCGGCACAAACAGCATGGGCAGGCTGGGCCGGCTCTTGAAGAACGGCACCCGCCGGGTTCGGATCACGTAGATGACCAGGGTTTGGGTGGCGATCGATTCGATGAACCAACCGGTCCTGAACTCGGTGTGGCCGGCGTGGAGAAGGGAGAGCATCACCCAAAAGGTGAGGAAGTCGAAGATCGAGCTCACAGGGCCGAACACGGACATGAAGCGCCGGATGAACTTCATGTCCCACGCCGCCGGCCGGGCCAGCGCCTCGGGGTCCACCCGGTCGGTCGGGATCACCAGCTGGCCGGCGTTGTAGAGCAGATTGTTGAGGAGGATCTGCGTCGGCAACATCGGAAGGAACGACAGGAACACCGAAGCACCGGCCGCACTGAACATGTTGCCGAAGTTCGAGGATGTGGACATCAGGACGTACTTCATGGTGTTGGCAAAGATGCGGCGGCCCTCCATCACCCCTTCGGCCAGCACCCCGAGGTCCTTGTCGAGCAGCACCACGTCGGCGGCGTCCTTGGCCACGTCGGTTCCCGAGTCCACCGAAATCCCGACATCGGCGTGGTGCAACGCCACTGCGTCGTTCACCCCGTCACCGAGGAACGCCACGTCCTTTCCGGTGCGGCGTGCCACCTTGATGATCCTCGACTTCTGATCGGGGCCGATCCGGGCGAACACCGTCGTGGTCACGATCGCCGCTTCGAGCTGGTCGTCGTCGAGCGCCTCGACCTCGGTTCCGCTGAGCACCCCCGCGCACTCCACGCCGATGTCCGAGCACACCTTGGCTGCCACCAGGCCGTTGTCCCCGGTGATGATCTTCACCTCGATCCCCAGCCGTTCGAGTTGGGCGATGGAGGAGCCGGCGTCGGCCTTCGGGCGATCGGCGAAGGTCAGGAACCCGACCAGCGCCAACCCCTGCTCGTCCTCGGCGGTGACCGCTTCCATGCCCTCGGCCGAACGGGCGGCCACGGCCACCACCCGGGCCCCTTCGGAGAACAGTGCCTCCAGTGCCGGCCGAGCGCCGTCGGGCACGTTCGCACACCGGTCCAGCACCACCTCGGGTGCGCCCTTGGTGATCAACAGCGGTTTGCCAGCGGGGTCGATGACCAGCACCGAGCCCAGCTGGCGCTCGTGGTCGAAGGGAAGGACGCCCTGCCTCTGGTAGCCGGCGGCCGTGGCGGCGATGTCCTCTCCGGCAGCCGCCCCGGGGGCCGACCACAGAGCCTGGTCCAACGCGTTCCCCCCGACCGGCCCCTCGTCGGTGACCGTCGCCTCGTTGCACACCAGCCC
>DAIRVB010000730.1:0-1849 GCA_036803065.1 Streptosporangiaceae bacterium | reverse complement strand
GCGGAGAACGGCAGGCGGCTCACGCTCTGCTTCCTATGCGCCTCCGGGGCGCCTTAGGGCGCCGCCTTCCCTCGTCACTCGTCCCTCGCTCCTCAGTCCAGGCGGCGCCGCGCCCCTCCAGCTCGCTCACGCCTGCGCCTCTTCGAGCTGCCCCTCGACTTGCAGGTACACCGCGCGCAGGGCCTCCAGGGTCGGCGCCTCGGGCGCTTCCCACAGGCCACGGTCGGCCGCCTCGAGCAGCCGCTCGGTGATGCCGCGCAGCGCCCATGGGTTGCTGGTTTCCAGGAACTCCCTGGTGTCCGGGTCCAGCACATAGGAGGCGGCGAGCTTCTCATACATCCAGTCGGCGACCACGCCGGTGGTGGCGTCCCAGCCGAAGAGGTAGTCCACGGTCGCGGCGAGCTCGAAGGCGCCCTTGTAGCCATGCCGCCGCATCGCCTGGATCCAGCGCGGGTTCACCACACGTGACCGGAACACCCGGGCCGACTCCTGCGCCAGCGAACGGGTCCGCACGTTGTCCGGCCGGGTGCTGTCGCCCACGTAGGCCAGCGGCGCAGTGCCGGTCAGCGCGCGGACCGTGGCGACCATGCCGCCGTGATACTGGTAATAGTCGTCGGAATCGGCGATGTCATGCTCGCGGCTGTCGGTGTTCTTCACGGCGAGCGCGATCCGCCGGTAGGAGGACTCCATGTCCTCGCGGGCCGCCCGCCCGTTAAGGTCGCGGCCGTAGGCGTGCCCGCCCCAGGCCGCGTAGACCTCGGCCAGGTCCCCGTCGTCCCGCCAGGACCCGCTCTCCATCAGCGGGAGCAGCCCCGCCCCGTAGGACCCGGGCGGCGAGCCGAAGATGCGCGTGGTGGCCCGGCGCAGGTCGGCGTGCCGCTCGAGGTCGGCGAGAGCGTGGGCGCGGACAAAGTTGCCGGCCGGATCCTCGTCCAGTTCGGCGACGAGCCGGACAGCGTCGTCAAGCAACGTCACGACGTGCGGGAACGCGTCGCGGAAGAAGCCGCTGATCCGCACGACCACGTCGATCCGCGGCCGGCCCAGCTCGGCGGGCGGGATGAGCTCCAGGCCGGTGACCCGGCGGCTGGCGTCATCCCATACAGGGCGCACCCCGAGCAGGGCCAGCACCTCCGCGATGTCGTCACCGGAGGTGCGCATGGCGGCCGTGCCCCATACGGACAGGCCGACCGTGGCTGGCCACTCTCCCGTGTCCTCCCGGTACCGGGCCAGCAGTGAATCAGCGAGCTGCTGGCCGGTATCCCAGGCGAGCCGCGACGGTACCGCCTTGGGGTCCACGGTGTAGAAGTTCCGGCCGGTCGGCAGCGTGTTGATGAGCCCGCGCAGCGGGGACCCGCTCGGCCCCGCGGGCACGTGCCCGCCATCGAGGGCGTGCAGCACCGCGTCGATCTCGCCGGCCGTGGCCGCGAGGCGCGGGATCAATTCTTCAGCAGCAAAGCGCAACAACCGCTCGACAGTCTCATTCCGGCTGCCGAGCACGTCTTCGGTAATCGCCAGGGCCGCGTCAGCCTGCCACCCGGCCAGTTCCATTCCTTCGACCAGCGCCCTGGCCAGTTCTTCGGCCCGGTCGACCGTGGCCTTGGCCGCCGTCCCGTCTTCCACCAGGCCGAGTGCCTCGCGCAGGCCGGGCATCCCGGCCCCGCCCGCCCAGATCTGGCGTGCCTGGAGCATCGCCAGCACCAGGCCGACCCGCTGCGCACCTTCCGGGGCCACCCCGAGCACGTGCAGGCCGTCGCGGATCTGCGCGTCTTTCACCTCGCACAGCCAGCCGTCCACGTGCAGCAGGAAATCGTCGAATTCGTCCGTCTGCGGGCGGGAGTCCAGGCCGAGG
>DAIRVB010000729.1:0-1853 GCA_036803065.1 Streptosporangiaceae bacterium | reverse complement strand
TGATGTCCTCGATCCGCCACGAGCTCGCGCCGAGCACGAACACGTCGCCGACCCGTGATTCGTAGACCATCTCCTCGTCAAGCTCGCCGACCCGGTGCGAGTTGCGGCCGGAACCCTCGCGCTGCGACGCGGCCAGGAAAACGCCGAACAGGCCGCGGTCGGGGATCGTGCCGCCGCTGGTCACGGCCAGCCGCTGGCCGCCCGGCCGGCCGTGCAGCATCCCGGTGGTGCGGTCCCACACCAGCCGGGGACGTAGCTCGGCGAATTCCTCGCTGGGGTAGCGGCCGGCCAGCATGTCCAGGACGGCCTCGAGTACCGCCCTGGTCAGCCCGCTGAAAGGCGCGGCGCGCCGGACCACCCGCTCCAGCTCGCCGATCTCCCAGTCGTCCATCGCGGTCATCGCGACGATCTGCTGGGCGAGCACGTCGAGCGGGTTGCGGGGGATGTGCAGTTCCTCGATCTGGCCGCTGTGCATGCGCCGGGCGACCACGGCCGCCTGGACCAGGTCTCCCTGGTACTTCGGGAAGATAACGCCACGCGACACGTCGCCTACGTTGTGCCCCGCGCGCCCGATGCGCTGCAGCCCGCTGGCCACTGAGGGCGGGGACTCGACCTGGACGACAAGGTCCACGGCGCCCATGTCGATGCCCAGTTCCAGGCTGGACGTGGCGACCACGGCAGGCAGCCTGCCCTCCTTGAGCGCCTCCTCGATCTGGGCTCGCTCCTGCCGCGATACCGAACCGTGGTGGGCCCTGGCCACCTCCGCGGGCGCGCCGGCGGAGGCGCCAGCCTGGGCCATGACCTGCGCCGGGGGGTGCGGCCCGGTGCTGTATCCGCTGGCGGCCGGGATCGCTGCCCGGGCCTCGGCCCGCTCCCCGGCAAGCTCGTTGAGCCGGCCGCAGAGGCGTTCGGCCAGGCGGCGGGAGTTGGCGAAGACGATCGTGGACCGGTGCTGCTCGATGAGGTCGAGCACGCGCTCCTCGACGTGCGGCCAGATGGAGCGCTGGGCGGGAGTAACGTCCGGGGACCCGCCGCCCTGGGCGGGCAGGGGATCGATGTCGGCCATGTCCTCGACCGGCACCACGATCCGCACCTCGATCTGCTTGCTGCTCGGCGGCGCCGCGATGGTCACCGGCCTGGCCCCGCCGAGGAACGAGGCCACCTCCCCGGGCGGCCGGACGGTGGCGGACAGGCCGATGCGCTGCACGGGGCCGGCCGGCCGCTGAGTCTCCCCGGGGGTCCCGTTCACCGGAGCCATCCGCAGGGCGTCGAGCCGTTCCAGCGACAGGGCCAGGTGGGCGCCGCGCTTGTTGCCGGCCAGCGCGTGCACCTCGTCCAGGATGACGGTGTCCACCCCGCGCAGTGCGTCCCTGGCCCGGGAGGTGAGCAGCAGGAACAGGGATTCAGGCGTGGTGATGAGAATGTCAGGGGGCTTGGCCGCCAGCCGCCGGCGCTCGTCGGCCGCGGTGTCGCCGGTCCGCACCGCGACGCTGATATCCGGTTCGTCGATGCCCATCCGCCGCGCCATCTGGCGGATGCCGGTCAGCGGTGCCCGCAGGTTGCGTTCGATGTCCACCGCCAGGGCCTTCAGCGGCGAGATGTACAGCACCCGGCAGCGGAGTTTCGGGTTAGGCGGCGGAGGCGCCGCGGCGAGCCGGTCAAGCGCCCACAGGAACGCGGCCAGCGTCTTGCCCGATCCGGTCGGCGCGATCACCAGCGTGTTGTCGCCCTTGGCGATGGCGGCCCACGCCTGCGCCTGCGCCGGCGTGGGCGCGGCGAAGGCGCCGGTGAACCAGTCCCGGGTCGCCGGGCTGAACCCGCTCAGCGCATCCACGCCTGACGGCAGGTCCGGC
>DAIRVB010000728.1:0-1892 GCA_036803065.1 Streptosporangiaceae bacterium | reverse complement strand
CTCCCTGTGAGGCCAGCCGGGCAGCGTGTCGATCAGCGCAACCCGGGGCAGGAAGGTCGGCCGCGGTGTGGTGATCAGGGCGAGGGACGTCCGGCCACCAAGCCCGCCACCCACCACCAGGCTGACCCGCGGCGCGAGCGAGCGGATGGCCTCAGCCAGTGTCCCAGCGAGCTTGCGCGGCTCATAGCGCCCGTCGGGGCGCCAGTCGGAGCGGCCGTGGCCGGGCAGGTCGATGGCGACCGACGGGCGGCCGAGCCGCAGGGCGACCTCGTCCCAGGCCCGGGCGCTGCGGCCGGCCTCGTGCACGAAAACGACCTCTGGCGGCCCCGAGCCCCAGACCACGGCGCCGATGTGCTCGTCGCCCGGCACGGTGACCCAGCCGCGGTGCACACCGGGAACCGCATCGTCGCCGAGGCGGGCTTTGGCTGCCGACTCGGCGATACCTGCGAACTCGTTGTCGAGCGCCGCGAATGATTCGGACATCTTGTCACCGCCCTGGGTCAGGATAGCCAGCGGCCGGCCCCCACGCCGGCAGGCGCCGCGCCGTCTCAGGCCGAAATTGTCGGGCCCAGGGCGTAGCGTTCTGCCTGCCGACACGACGGAAGGCGGAGCAGCATGACCACACCTGAGAAAGGCGCGCCGGGTGAGCGTGCGGACTTGCTGGCCGCGCTGGCCAAGAACCGGCATTTCCTGCGGCACACCCTCCGTGGCCTCACAGACGAGCAGTCGGCGCAGCGCACCACTGTGAGCGAACTGTGCCTGGGTGGCCTGATCAAGCATGTAGCGGCCACCGAGCGGCAATGGATCAGATTCATCCTGGAAGGTCCCTCGGCCATGGGCAACTGGGAGGATGAGGGCGGCGTGGATGACTGGCTGGCGGGGTTCCGCGTGCTGGCGGGGGAGACGGTAGCCGGGCTGCTTGAGGAATACGAGCAGACGGCGCGCCGGACTGATGAGCTCGTGGCCCAGCTCCCCGACCTGGACATCTCACACCCGTTGCCCGAGGCCCCCTGGTTCGAGCGGGGGGCACACTGGTCGGCGCGCCGGGTACTGCTGCACGTGATCGCGGAAACCGCGCAGCATGCCGGTCATGCCGACATCATCCGCGAGTCCCTGGATGGCGCCAAGTCGATGGGGTAGCAGGGTGCCCGGCGGCCGGGCCATGGGTGACGGTCCGGGGTCCGGGTCAGCCGATCAGCGCCTGGTACACCAGCTGGCGGAGCTGCGGGCGGATCCGGTAGGCGCTGGATGGGAGCAGCTGCGTGAAGAACGAGACGGTCAGCTCTTCCTGCTGGTCAATCCAGAACGCGGTGCTCGCGGCGCCGCCCCAGGAAAGTTCTCCCGCGGAGCAGACCACCTGGCCGGGCACGGGATCAATCACGACGGCGAAACCGAGGCCAAAGCCGACCCCCCGGAACGGGGACTCGGCGTAGAGCGGCCGGCCAAAGGTCTCCAGATCGAGGCCGCCGGGGATGTGATTGCGGCTCATGTAGCTGACCGTGCGAGGGCTCAGCAGCCGTGTACCGTCCAGTTCCCCGGCCGGGCTGTCCGCGCAGCGCAGCAGCATCTGGGTGAAGCGGTGATAGTCAGCCGCCGTGGACACCAGGCCGCCGCCCCCGCTGAGCATGGCCGGCCGTTCGCGCGCCGCGGCATCCAGCGCATCGAGCCTGACCGCCGTGCCATCCGGGCCCGGCCGGTAGAGGGCGGCGAGCCGCGTTGCGTCCCCGTCGGCGTAGAAGGCGGTGTCGGTCAGGCCAAGCGGGCGCAGGATCCTCTCGGTGAAGAACTCATCGAGGCTCTGCCCCGAGACGACCTCGATCACCCGGCCGAGAACGTCCGTCGCCACCGCGTAGTTCCACTCTGCGCCGGGCTGGCAGAGCAGCGGGCTGTCG
>DAIRVB010000727.1:0-1908 GCA_036803065.1 Streptosporangiaceae bacterium | reverse complement strand
CTAGAGGGCTAGGTCCGACGAAGTCGGTTTGATTGAGTCAAATTCGGTGGTGTCAGGCGGCGAGCCCGGCGTCGCGGATGATGTCGTCGATGGCGGCTTGGTATGCCGTCGCGGCGGTGCGCAGCTTGCTGGGCGGCCCAGTGGCCTGGGTGAGTTCGGCGAGTGCGGCCGGGAGCACGCGGTCGTGTATGCGGGTGAGGATCATTGCGGTGTGCAGGCCGGTGCTGGTGACGCGGTAGCGGTGGGTGCGGGGGATGCGCTCGATGAGATGGTGGCTGCGGAGCCGGCGGAGGTCGTAGGTGACCTGCCCGGCGGTGACGGCGGGCAGGCCGCGGAGTTCGGCGGTGATCTGGCGCAGGTCGCGGTTGGTGAAGCCGCGGGGCAGCAGCCGGAAGATGAGCAGCGCGGCGAGGAGCGCGTGGCTGCGGGCCTGGGCCAGGGGCAGGCCGGGGATGCGGGTTCCGCCGTCGGTGAGCACGGGTCCGGTGACGGCGGCGAGGTGGCCGGCTCCGGTGATCGGGTCGTGGCTGAGTCGTTCGAGGCGCAGCAGGCGCCGGGTGGCGGAGAAGCCGACCTCCCGCAGGGCGGGCAGGTTGGTCAGCCGTTTGCCGATCTGGAAGTCGCGGGTGTCGTTGATGGTGGTCTCGGTCCGGAGCGCCCGTCCTTCCTTGTGGTACTGCTTGACCGTGGCGTGCTTGTAGTCCACGTGCAGGCTCGGGGTGACCCCGCTGGTGATCACCCGGGTGCGGAACCGGCCCGGGGTGGCGCGGGGGCCGGTGCGCTTCAGCCGCCGCGCGAAGATGAGGCTGACCTGGTCGGGGCGCCCGGCGTCAAGATTGTCGCGGATGACCTGCTCGAAGAACACTCGTCCGGTCACTGGCTTGTCGAGCATCTGGGTCAGGGAGAACTCTGCCTGCAAGATGGAGATGTCGTAGCGGTATCCGGCGTCCCGGTCGGCTGCGGTGAATGGGTGCGGCAGCCTGGCCAGCCATTTGCGCAGCAGCGCGTCGATCTGCTCCGGTCCCAGCTGGTCGCAGATCCGCTGTAGCGCGGCGGGGTCGCTGACCGCGGCGAAGCCGTTGTCCAGCGCCTCGAACCCGATGCCGGCTTTGGCGGCCTGGCGCTGGGCCCAGTGGTTCCCGTTGATGCACAGCTTGGCGTTGTAGGGGAAGTAGGAGCAGAACTTCAAGAAGAACGGCCCGAAGTCGTCGTCCACGCAGTAGACGTAGAACTGGTTGACCACCCCGGTGCTCTTCACGATCCACGGATAGGACTTGCCTTCGCGATCGCGGCGCTTCTCGGTCCGGAACAGCGGGGTCTTCTCCTGCGCCCGCCCGATGAACACCACGCCCTCAGCGGCGGTGAAACCGGCCAGCTGCTCGTGCATGACGTCGTCCTTGCGCTGCCCCTTCGCGAAGTCCACCCACGGGATGGCCTCACGCTCGGCGAAGCGGTGCACCGCTGCGGCGAACCGGTCGGTGATCCGCGCCAGCGGGGCCGTCGAGGCGATCGGCAGGCCAAGCTGGCGCTGCACATAACCCAGCAGCCCGCCGGCGTGCTGCAACTGCGGGACATAGACATTCAGGTACATCCGGTCGATGCACTCCACCTCGAACACCACATGATCAGACAGCACCTCGGCGACAGTGCGCGGTAGCGTCATGACAAGCTCCGGTCGGACGACTCGGCCCCAAGCGGCCAACTACCGCCACAGGCGGTCCATTACGGGACACAGCGTGTCACCGTCTGTCGCCGACCGGAGCCCAATCAGCCAGGCATCGGCCATCAGGCATGGCTCGTCGGGCTGGGGCGGAGCCCCGTTAGTACTACAGGGCTAGATCTAGCCCTGTAGTACTAGGCTCCCGTCAATGAACCTAGATCTTGCTCAGGACGCGGCCGCGCTCACCG
>DAIRVB010000726.1:0-1910 GCA_036803065.1 Streptosporangiaceae bacterium | reverse complement strand
AGCCGACCGCGTCCGCCACGGCCAGCAGCGCGGGCGAGCAGCCATGGTCCTCGTTGCCGAACGCCAGGCAGACGTCCCCGGCCAGCGGAGCCTCGTACAGCGGGATCGCGCCGTCCGCGAGTTCGATCGCGACAACGCGCAGCCCGGCCGCCGAGGCCGCCTTGGCCGCCGCTACCGGGCTCGGCTCACGCTCCCAGGTGAGCAGCCGGTCGGTGCCCAGCGCGGTCTTGCCCGCCGAGGGGTGGTCCGGCAGGGCCGAGTTCCCGCACAGCCAGACGCGTTCCACCCCGAACACGGCCGCGGAGCGGACGATTGCCCCCACGTTGAAAGGCTGGGTCACCGAGTCGAGCAAGAGTGCCAGCCGCGCGTGGGTAGCCCGGCGCCAGGACCTGTTCAGCCGCTTCACGTCGGTGGGCCGCAACTGCCTGGGCGGCCCCGTCAGCGGCCCTGGGAGCGAGCCTGACGCCGGCACCGGCGCATCAGTGTTCATCCGGCCTCCAGGTGACTGGCTGCGATCATTGAGCCCCGATCCCGGAAGCGGGGCCCTCGCGGGTGGTCCGCAGCACCCGGTAGCCGCCCCGGGCACCGACCCGCTCGGTGTCCCAGCCTGCCTCCGCCAGCCAGCGATGCAGTGAGTCGGCACCGAGGTGCCGTTGGACCACCAGATACCCCGGGGCACCGGGAGCTAGCCGGGCCAGCCAGGTAGTGAGCAGATCATGCAGGGCCTGCTTGCCAATCCGGATCGGCGGATTGGACCACACCAGGTCGAACTGCGCGGGCAGCCCCGGGGCCTCCGGGGTGGCGCACCGGACGTTGGCCAGCCCCGCGCGTTCGGCGTTGCGGGCGCACAACTCCAGCGCCCGCTCGTTGACGTCCACCGCCCACACCATGGCGCCCGGCGAGCGCGCCGCCATGACCAGGGCCAGCGGCCCGTATCCCGTGCCGAGGTCGAGCAGGTCACCCGAGGCCGGCGGCGGCGGAACGGTCTCAAGCAGCACGCGGCTGCCAGCGTCGAGGCGGCCAGGGGAGAACATCCCGGCGTCGGTTTCGAGCTCAAGGTGCAGGTCCGGTAGCACCACGTGTACGGCGCCCGGGCGGTGCGCCGCGGCCGGATGCTGGCTGAAGTAGTGCTGCCCCACGCGCGCCTGAGCCGCTACCGGGGCCGCGGGGGAGCAGGCACCGTGCCCGGCGCCGGGGACTGTGCCTGGCCGGCACCGCCGCCCGCCCCTTCCCCGGCCAGGGCCGGGGCGATGTACCGGTGGCTCAGCCAGCGTTCGACGACGAACGTCAGCACCGGGATGGTGCCGGCCAGCAGGACCAGCACCGTCGGTCCCACGGCTAGCCGGAGCCGTCGCGTCAGCAGGTACGCGACGATGATGTAGATGACGTAGAGGATTCCGTGCAGCGTGCCCACATCGTTGGCCACGGCCGCGTTGTGGGCGGCGACCTGAAGCGGGATCCCGACGAAGCACAGGATGATCAGCACTACGCCGGTCACGTAGGCCATCACCCGGTAGCGAAGCACGGCGCGGTGCACCGGCAGTACCTCCTCGGTGTTCTCGGGCTCGGTGTTCTCGGGCCCCCCGGATGGCAAGGTCCCACGGTAGCTAGCGGAGCCCGTGCCACTTGCCGTGCCCCCTTACCTCGGTCGTCAGCCGGGCCAGGTAGGCGTTGTACTCGGCCAGTTCCTCGTCCTCGTCCTCGTCCTCAGCGGCCCCCGCCCCGTGGCTGGCCACCATCCCGCGCGGAAGCTCGACGTCCTCCGAGGAGGCCCATTCCGGCGAGCGCGGCGGATGGAACTCATCCCGGATCGTCTTCGCCCAGAAAACCACCACGAATCCCGCGAAAATAGGCCACTCAAATGTATATGCCCAGCTCAGCGCGTTTCCAGCTTCGGCGCGCCGAAGCTG
>DAIRVB010000725.1:0-1920 GCA_036803065.1 Streptosporangiaceae bacterium | reverse complement strand
CAATGCCGCGGAGTTAGGCGTTCTGGGATCAAGTCAAGCTGATCGTCCCGGCGTGTCGGGGCGATCAGAGAACGGGACCTCTGGTAAATCGGGTCAACCCATCACGATCTTCCCGATACCAGAGGTCCCGTTGCGCACCCAGTCTGCCACGACCACCATCACGCACGCCGTCACAGTCGCCGCAGGGGTATTTGCGCCGGGCCATCTGGGCGAGCTGACGCAGTACCTGCCGTTCGAGCTGGTCGATGACGTCCTGGAGCAGACCAGGACGGTGCAGCGCAGGCTGCGTGACCTGCCCTCCAGGACCGGGGTGTACTTCCTGCTCGCCCTGGCGATGTTCCCGCGCCTGGGATACGCCCGGGTCTGGGACAAGCTGATCGCCGGCCTGCACGGCCTGACGGTGCCGCGCCCGTCGGAGAAGGCCCTGCGTGACCTGCGGCGCCGGCTCGGGCCGGCGCCGATGAAAGCCTTGTCCGGGGTGGTAGCCGGGCCGCTGGCCCAGCCGCACACGCCGGGGGTGCGCTTCGGCGGCCTGCGCACTGTCGCCTTCGACGGCTGCAACTCGCTGAAGGTCCCCGACACCGACCGCAACCGCCGCTGGCTGGGCCGGATCAGGTACCGGATGGGCTTTGCCGGGTACCCGACGCTGCGGCTGATGCCCCTGGCCGAGACCGGCACGCGCGGCCTGCTCGGCGCCGCGCTCGGCTCGGCGGCCGACCGGGACGAGGCCGCCCTGGCCCGGCGGCTGCTGCCGCTGCTGCGGCCGGGCATGCTCGTGCTGCTGGACCGGGCCTTTGACGCCAACGCCTTCCTCGCCGATATCGCCGGCACCGGGGCGATGCTGCTGGCCCGCAGCAAGTCCACCCGTAACCCGCAGGTGCTGGAGCATCTGCCCGATGGCTCCTACCTGTCGTGCCCGGGCGGCCTGAACGTGCGGATCATCGAAGCTGACCTGGTCATGACCGGCGAGGACGGCAGCTGTGTCCGCGACAGCTACCGCCTGATCACCACGCTGCCGGGCTACCGCCGCTACCCGGCCGCGGCCCTGGTCCGGCCCTGCCACGAGCGGTGGGAGATCGAGACCGCCTGCCTCGCCTTGCGGCACACCCTGCTGAACGGCCACGTCCTGCGCTCGGGTGACCGGCCCGGCCTGGAGCAGGAGCTATGGGCGCTGCTGATCCTCTGCCAGCTGCTGCGCATGGCGATGGTCACCGCGGCCGGGACCCGCCTGGGCACCAGCCCCGACCGGGCCAGCTTCACTTCCGCCATGGAAGCGGCGCGTGACCAGCTCACCGGGGCCCGCGGAGTGTGCCCTGAGGGCCCTGCAGACCTGCCCGGCGTGATCGGCCGGGCTGTCCCGGGCACCCTGCTGCCTGCCCGCCGCCTGCGCTACAGCGCCCGCAAGGTCAAATGCGCCACGTCACGCTACCTGAACCGCGACGAGGCCCGCCCGGGCGCTTCCACGGCCATTACCGCCATCGACATCACCGTCTGCACCCCGCCGATCGACCTGAAGGCCAGGCCTCGCCGCGACCGCAGCGCGCCCCGCCGGCCGCAGCCGCCGACCCGACGGCAGCAGGTCATGGCCATCATCGGCACCGATCCTCGCCGCGCCTGGAGCGGCAAGGAGCTGGCTGAGCAACTCCAGGTCAAGCCTCGGAACCTCCTGACACAGCTCGGCGAATGGACCCGCCTGGGCTTCCTCACCCGGACAGGCAACGGAACATACGCACTCAACACGCCGCCATAGATCCTGGACAACCCCGCCAGTCCCTTAACTCCGCGGCATTGCGCCGCGAGCACAGAAGGAAGCAGTTCGCGGAGCGTTCGGATGCCTGGCCGGACTGGGAGGATCACGGGCTTGTCTTCCCCTCCCGCCGGGGAACTCCGATGGAGCCCGATAACCTGCGCCGGAGCTGG
>DAIRVB010000724.1:0-1950 GCA_036803065.1 Streptosporangiaceae bacterium | reverse complement strand
TGAGCCTGCCATAGTTCTAGTAAGACGATATATCTTGATATCGCTGCCAGCAAGGCGTAGCAGGGTCCAGCTATCACCGACTGACCTGCCCGGCGCCGGGCAGGTCAGGTTACGCCGCGTCGTGCCTCTCGGCGCCTGGCCACAGAGGTCGCGGCAGTTCCTCAGCCGGCTCCGCGCCGGCGCCGGACGGATGAGGCATCCGGCCCGCCGTTGCCGCCGAGTTCACGCTCCACCCGCTGCGCCCAGGTGAGCAGCGCATCGCGGAGGAGGGACTCGCGCCCGTAGAAACGCTGGGCAGGCAGCGGGACACTGACGGCCACGGCCACCCCGGTCAGCCCGCGGATGGTCGTGCCCACGGCGCAGATGCCCTCGGAGTGCTCCTCCCGGTCGTAGGCGATCCCTTCAGCCCGCACTCGCTCCAGCTCCTGCTGGAGCGCAGCAGGCTCGGTAATCGTGTGCGGGGTGAGCGTGGCCAGGTTCCCGGACATGGCCCGGGCGAGATCCAGCGGCGACATCGCCGCGAGGAAGGCCTTCCCGTTAGCCGTGCAGTGCAGCAGGAAGGACTCCCCGACCGAGCTGACGGCCCGCAACCGGTGCGGCGCGACCACCTGGTCGACGAAGGTCGCCCGGCTCCGGTCGAGGACCGACAGGTCAACGGTCTCGTTGACCTCCCGGGAAAGCTCCTCAAGCATCGGGTGAATGCTGGAAAGCAGTCCCCGCCTGGCCGTGTCGGCCATCCGGCCGATCTCTGGTCCGAGCCGGTAACGGCCCCGCGGCCCATCGCACTCGACCAGGCCTTCGTCCTCGAGGGCGTTCAGCAGCCGGTGGATCGTGGACCGGGCCAGGCCGACGCGCTCCGCCACTTCAGCCTGGGAAAGCCCCCCGGGAGCCGACCGCAGGGCTCGCAGGATGTCGGCCGCCCGGGCGATCACCTGGATACCGGTTCCGCCGGCCGTAACCTCCGTTGATCTTTCCATCGCGGGTCCGACCTCCTGCGGCAGCCCGATCATAGAACCCCATCCGGCGTCTCCGCGAGCCTCTGCGGCATCAGCTTGGGGTGTGCGGTGCGCCCCTCCTCAGGTCGGATCGGCCCGGTGCCTGGTCCCCGCTCCGCCGCGGCCGGGATCACATGGCCGTGGGCAGGCCGAGCAGCGCCTCCGTCTCCGCCACCGACGCCACCGGCCGTTCGAGGTCGCGGGCCAGCCGCACCGCTCGCTCCACCAGCGGGCGGTTACCTGGCACAAGCTCGCCTTTGCGCAGGTAAAGGGTGTCCTCCATGCCCGCGCGCGCGTTCCCGCCGAGCGCCAGCCCCATCGCCGTGAGCTGGAGGTTGGCGCGGCCGATCGCGATGACCTGCCAGACCGCTCCGGCTGGCAGCCTGCTGACCATGGTCAGCAGGTTCTCGGGCGTGGCCGCCATGCCGCCCCGGACGCCCAGGACGATGCTGAACTGCAGCGGCTCGTCGAGCAGGCCCTCATCGCGCAGCTGGAGGCAGACCTCGAGGTGACCGGTGTCGTAGATCTCGAGCTCGGGCTTCACCCGCAGTTCCCGCATCCGGGCCGCCAGCCGGCGGACTCCAGCCGGCGGATTGCGGAACTCCCCGCTGCCGAAGGTCATGCTGCACGGGTTCAGCGTGGCCATCCGGGGCCGCAGGTCGACCAGCCGCTCGCGTTCCTCGAACGGCACGTCGAGGCCCACTCCGGTGGACATCTGCACCAGGATCGGGCACCTGGCGGCGATGAGATCCATGACCCGGCGGGCGATGGCGAGATCCGCGGTCGGCCGTCCCGCCTCGTCGCGCAAGTGGATGTGCGCGACGGCCGCGCCGGCCTGACAGGCCGCATCGACCTCGGCCGCGATCTCTTCCGGTGTGGTCGGGAGAGCCGCGTTGTCGGCCTTCGTGGCGATGGGCCCGGTGGCCTTCGCGGCGGTCGTGCTCGCCGCGCTGTG
>DAIRVB010000723.1:0-1951 GCA_036803065.1 Streptosporangiaceae bacterium | reverse complement strand
GGTGGCCAGTATGGCGACCACACCGAGGGCTTGCGGTCTGTCCTGCTGCGGGTGCGCCGGGTACCACCACCCCGTCGCGCCGCGCTCAAAGCCCCGGGCGGCGAACTCCGGCCCGTCCGGCTGCCTCCAGCAGGCGGTGACCGGAACACCATCCCGCCGCCTGTCGCCCGGCGGGCGCGCCCAGCGGACACGCTCGGCGGCGAAAGGCGGGCTGCTGCGCTGGACGAGTTCGGCCGCTTGGATCAGGTCGGCGAGCGGGTGGTGCCGGCTGGCGTCATAGATGACATGCAGCTCGGCCTGCTCCTGACGAGCGACCCGGATCAGGTCACTGATGAGCGGGGGCGGCGCCTCAACGGCGAAGGGCCCGCGGTGAGTGTGCCGCCGCATGATCGCCCGGTACAGCGACTCCTCCTCCGGCGTTGGCGGCGCACGCCAGCCCCAGCGGATCTCGGCCAGCAGATCAGGGCAGGACGGATCGGGCAGCAGCGTCACGCCGGCGGCGAATCCGAGATGCCGCATGGCAAGTCGGATGTTGAACAGCGCAGCCCCGCAGCTGATTACCATCTCCCGTCCTGCCGGGTCGGCCTGCGGCAACCCGCGGCGGGGATCCGCGTGCAACCTGATCGCACCCGGACGGCTGGAGAAGTGCCAGGGCTGCGAGTTCTGCACCGAGGGCGCGGCAACCGCGGCGCGAATGACGAAGTTGGCTGCGACGTCACCGCGGCGACGTGACGCCCGCAGAGGATCAAGTGTCGTCATCATTACTCCTCCTCATTCCCAGTATGCCGCCGCCAGCGGCTACCCAATGGGGCCCTGCGGGCCTGACCAAGGGACCTACGTCTCTGGGAGCTGAGCCGGGCATCACCGATGATCGATTCGTGGATGGTGTGCCGGGTTTCCAGCGGCCAGCCATCGTGGTGGAGCGGTTGCGCAAGAACTGTGAGGATCATGGTGTGCCGCCCCGGCTGGTGGCCTGACCCACGCAAGAACTGGCCGTCGCGTGCCCTGGCGTAGGTCTGTCGGCCACCAGCCTGGGGCGGTGCTTGCTACCGCCGGGCCGGCGGGCGTGTCCCGATAGGAGCCTTGCCGTGAACAGGGCACCATCACAGTTCTGACCGCCTGCGCCAGCCCGGGCGACGGCCACCGTTCCCGTGGCGATCAGGAGACAGATGACCATGCCCAGCATGCCCCTTCCAGCGTTGCCCGGCCAAAGCGGCAGCGCCGCCGGTGAAGTCGTCCTCGGCGTGGATACCCACAAGGAGGTGCATGCCGCGGCGGTAGTGACCGCCCTGGGAGCACTGCTGGCCGCACGGACGTTCCCCGCGACCGCCGCCGGCTACCGGGACCTGGTGAGCTGGGCACGGAGCCTCGGCCCGCTGCAGCGCGCTGGCGTGGAGTGCACCGGGTCGTACGGGGCCGCGCTGGCCCGGCACCTGCGCAGCGAGGGCGTCGCGGTAGTCGAGGTCAGCCAGCCTGACCGCGCCACCCGCCGCCGGCGCGGCAAGACCGATGCCTCGACGCCGAGTCCGCTGCCCGGTCCGTGCTCGCCGGCCAGGCCACGGCAACCGCGAAAGCCGGCGACGGGCCGGTCGGGATGATCCGGATGTTCAAGCTGGCCAAGGCATCGGCCATCAAGGCACGCACCCAGGCGATCAACCAGCTCAAGGCCGTGCTCGTCGGAGCCGACCCGGTGCTCCGCGAGAAGCTGTCCGGCCTGAGCAGCACCCTTCTTGTCCGCCGCTGCGCGGAGCTGGACGCCGGAGCCAGCGGTTCACCGAACCACTTGCTTTGCGGTCTAGCCAGGCATTCAGGGACCCCGTGGCGAGTCTGCCTGCTCTTGGGAAGATCGTCGCTGGTGCTCGTCCTGGCCCGCGCATAGCCTGCAGACTGGGTCCGCGGGGCGGCCCTTCCTGGAGGACCGGGAACTCGCGGCGGGTTCGCTACCTGCCTG
>DAIRVB010000722.1:0-1952 GCA_036803065.1 Streptosporangiaceae bacterium | reverse complement strand
GTGCCGGCGCCCGCCGGGTACCTGAAAGCAGCCAGGGATGCCTGCGATGCAGGGGGGGCACTGCTGGTGATCGATGAGATCCAGAGCGGGATCGGCCGGGCTGGCACCTGGTTCGCGCACCAGGCCGAGGGGGTGCTGCCGGACGTCCTCACCCTGGCCAAGGGCCTGGGTGGCGGGCTGCCGATCGGCGCCTGCATCGGGCTGGGTGGTACCGCCAGGGCGTTTCGCAAGGGGGACCACGGCAGCACCTTCGGCGGGAACCCGGTAGCCTGCGCTGCGGCGCTCGCGGTGCTCGACACGATCGCGGCCGATGGGCTGCTGGCCAGTTCCGCGGCGGTGGGCGAGCGGCTCGCGGGCGGCATCGACGGGCTGAGCCATCCGCTGCTCAGCGGGGTCCGGGGCCGCGGGCTGTGGCTCGCCGCCATCCTGACCGAGCCGGCCGCCGCCCAGGTGGAGGCCGCCTGCCGGCGCGCGGGGTACCTGGTGAACGCGGTCCAGCCGGATGCGATCAGGCTCGCGCCGCCGCTTGTCCTGCAGGCCACCGAGGCCGATGCGTTCCTCGCCGCGCTGCCCGCCATCCTCGACGACGCGGCCGCCGATGTGGCGCTGGCCGGCGCCCCGGCGGGCGGCTCGCCGGGCGCCCGGCGAGCCGGGACGGGGTGGCGTGATGGTATCCGTTAGCCCCGTGACCAAGACGGGCCGGCAGGCACAGATCGTCGGCATTCTGGCCCATGCCGCGGTGCGGTCCCAGGACGAGCTCGCTGAGCTCCTGGCTCAGCGAGGCGTCCGGGTCACCCAGGCCACGCTCTCCCGTGACCTGGAGGAACTCGGTGCGGTGCGGCTGCGCGGCACCGATGGCGCGCTGGTGTACGCGCTGCCCGACGAAGCGGGCGGGCCCGGCTCACGGCCGGGCCGCCTCTCGGAAGGGCAGGTGCGCGCGGAACTGCCTACCGGGACGGACCGGGAGGCTTCCGCGCGGCTGGCCCGGGTCGCGGCGGAATTGCTCGTCGCCGCCGAGGCCAGCGCCAGCCTGGTGGTGGTCCGCACGCCGGCGGGCGGGGCGCAGCTCCTCGCGTCGGCGATCGATCACGCCGCCTGGCCGTCCATCCTTGGCACGGTGGCGGGCGACGATACCGTCCTGGTGATAGCCCGGGACCCAGTCAGGGGAGCAGATGTCGCGCGGTCGCTCCTGCAGCTCGCGGAACGACGCGGTTAGCCGTATGCGCGGCGACGGCCCTCCATTGCCCAGCACAACATTGCCCAGCACAACCACGACGACAGAGGCAGAGGGATAGACCATGACGCAGCGTGTAGTACTCGCATTTTCCGGTGGCCTTGACACCTCGGTCGCGATCGGCTGGATCGCCGAGCAGACCGGCGCCGAGGTCATCGCCGTTGCCGTCGATGTCGGCCAGGGCGGGGAAGACCTGGGCGCCATCCGCGACCGGGCGCTGGCCTGCGGCGCCGCCGAGGCAATGGTGGTGGACGTGCGGGAGGAGTTCGCCGCCGATTTCTGCGTTCCCGCGCTCAAGGCGAACGCCCTTTACATGGACCGGTACCCGCTCGTGTCAGCGCTGTCACGCCCGCTGATCGTCTCGCACCTGGCCCGGGTGGCCCGCGAGTTCGGCGCCAGCGTGGTGGCCCACGGCTGCACCGGCAAGGGCAACGACCAGGTGCGCTTCGAAGTTGGCCTGGCCGCTCTCGCCCCGGAGGTGAGCGTGCTCGCACCCGTTCGGGACTCCGGCATGACCAGGGACAAGGCCATCGCGTTCGCTGAGGAGAAGGGGCTGCCGATCGACGTCACATCGCGGTCGCCGTACTCGATCGACCAGAACCTGTGGGGCCGCGCTATAGAGACCGGGCACCTGGAGGACATCTGGAACGCGCCGCAGGAGGACGTCTACGACTACACCTCGGATCCCGCCCAGCCCCGCGACCCCGACGAGCTGGTG
>DAIRVB010000721.1:0-1960 GCA_036803065.1 Streptosporangiaceae bacterium | reverse complement strand
GATCACCCGGAGGACACCGCTGCCGGCCAGCGGGTGCCGTACCCAGCGCCGCGCATAGCCGGGCGGCTCCTGCCCAGCTGACGCGAGGACAGCGACATGCTGGCCTGCGGCCAGTGCGCTCGCAGCCCCAGGTGCCGAAGCACAGCCGGCGTAGAACGCGATCGGGATGTCCTGCTCGCCATTGATGACGCAGGGTGGCCGGACGCCCAGGTGGCGCAGGTCCGTCACGACGTGCAGGTAATCGTCATGGAAGGCTATGGTCCCGCTGACCTCGTGGTCCAGGACGAGGTGCTGGACCACAAGCTGGGCGAGCAAGGCAGCCGCCACGGCGGGAACGGTAATCGTGCGCAGATCCCGGCGTACCCCGCCCAGCAACCAGGCCAGCCCGTCGGCCACCGGGATGGCGGTCAGTGCGTACCCGGGCAGCAGGAAACGCGGCGCCGCATAACTGATCAGGAAGAGATACTGCACGGCCACGCTGAGCCCGCAGACGGCGGCGAGAGCGGACGACCCGAGGGCCCCGGTGCGCCTGGCCGCGGCGATTCCCACTACGACGAGCACAGGGAGGGCCAGCCACCACAGGCTGAGTTGGGGGTATCGCCAGCCGATCGCGCACGGGCGGCACAGCGTCGGTCCGTTCACTGCGCGCAGTTCGTCCCACACGGCGAGATGCAGTCCGAAGCCACCCTGCTCCGCACTGGCCTCGTGCAGCCGGGCGGACAGGCTGCCGAACCGCGCAAACGCCTCGAGGACCCATTCCGCAGAACCCGCCAGCATCCCGCCCACCAGGCAGGCCAGCAACGGCCACCGTCGCCATGCGCGGACCACGACCACGGCCAGCGCCAGCGGGGCCGCGAGAAAGACCGCGTCCCCAGGGCGAAATAGCGCGGAAAGGGCCACGCTCACGGTCAGGCCGGCCAGCGCGCCTGGCCCGCCCCGGCCAGTGGCCGCCTGGAGGAAGAAACCCACGGCCGCGAGGCCGCTCAGCGCGACCCACTCGTCTGGCATGGCCTGCGGGCCGTAATACTGCGACACCCACAGGCCGCCGAATGCCAGTCCAGCCAGTGCGAGCACCCACGTGGGCCGCAGCCGCCGCCACGCCCAGAGTGCCACCAGCAGCCCGAGGCCTGAGGCCAGAGCCAGGTAGACGCGGAGCGCGACGACCGACGACGTGAGCAGGGCCACCGGCGCGACCAGCAGGGGCACGCCCCTGGCCCGGGCCGCGTCGAAATAGGCGGCCGGTACGTGCACGCTGAACTGGCTCACGTAGACGGTCTCGTCCCAGCCCAGTCCCATCCGGGGCGAGACGAAGAGCAGCTGGGACAGGCTGAAGGCCGCCGCCACGGCGGCGAGCCACCAGAAGCTCCCGGAGGAGTGATCATGGGCAGGTTCTGCGCGCGGCCGTTGCGCGGAGGTGGTTGGCGCGGCCGGGTTCATTCGCCCAGAATGCCAGGTCGGGCAGGCGGATTCGCCGGAAATGTCGCAGCGCTGAGCCTGACCAGACCCGCTGTCGGGATTCTGGGATACGGCCATAGGCTTGGGGTAGTAGCCGGGCCAGAAAGCCGGAAGCCGGTCCCAGGCGGGCGTCGCCGCGGGCGGCCATCCCAGGGAGGCAGACATGGGATTCATGGACAAGGTGCGTGAGCAGAGCACTCAGCTCGCGCAGAAGGCGCAGGAAACTGCTCGCGAGGGCAAGGTCAAGCTCGATCAGGCACAGGCCAAGCGGCGGGCCGATGCCATCTTCCGCGACCTGGGTGCGGCGGTCTATGCCGAACGGACCGGCCGGGCCGGCGCCGACAACCAGGAGAAGATCGACCGCCTGGTAGAGGCGCTCTCCCGGCAGGAGGCCGACCAGGGGCTCGGTGACACCGAGGGCGGCACCCCGCCCGCGCCGGCCGGCCCGCCGCCCACCCCGGCTAGCCCGCCGCCCACCCCGGGTGACATGCCTCCCAGCTAATCG
>DAIRVB010000720.1:0-1982 GCA_036803065.1 Streptosporangiaceae bacterium | reverse complement strand
CCCTGGCACAGGTGCTCGGACAGCACCTCCATGACCCGTCCGTCCGGAGCGAGGTGGTCGTCACCGGGCAGCGTGATCGCGTCCCAGGCACGGTCGGTCCCCTCGAACACGGCCGTGAGCCGGTTGGACACCGTCTCGTCCGGGCCCATCAGGCGGAACCGGTCGGGGTTGCGGGCGATGATGTCGCGCAGGAACGTGCCCAGTACCCGGGTGGCCTCGCTGAACTCGGCGGCGGGGTGGTCCACCGGCACGGCGTAGCCGCGGAAGTCCGGCATGGCCAGGTCGCGGAGCAGCAGCCCGCCGTTGGCGTGCGGGCTGGCGCTCATCCGCTGCTGCCCCCGCGGCGCGAGCGCCTGTAGTTCCGCGATCAGCTGTCCGGCCTCGTCGAACAGTTCCTCGGGCCGGTAGCTGCGCATCCACTGCTCGAGTTGCTCGCGGTGCCCGGCATTGGTGCGGGTCTCGGCCAGCGGGACCTGGTGGGCGCGCCAGGTGCCCTCGACCGGGAGGCCGTCGACCTCTTTCGGCCCGGTCCAGCCTTTCGGGGTGCGCAGCACGATCATCGGCCAGGTAGGCCGGGTGGCCCGTGGGCCGACGCCCGGCCGCGGTGAGCTCGCGGGGTCGCGAGCGTCGCGCTGGATGGCGGCGATGGTGTCCAGCGCCGCATCGAGCGTGGCCGCGAGTTCCTGGTGGACCGCCGCGGGGTCGTCGCCGACCACGAAATGCGGCTCGTAGCCGTAGCCACGCATCAGCGCGATGAGCTCGTCGTCGGGGATGCGGGCCAGTACCGTCGGGTTGGCGATCTTGTAGCCGTTAAGGTGCAGCACCGGCAGCACCGCGCCGTCGGTCTCCGGGTTGAGGAACTTGTTCGAGTGCCAGCTGGCCGCCAGCGGCCCGGTTTCCGCTTCCCCGTCACCCACCACGCACAGCACCAGCAGATCCGGGTTGTCGAACGCGGCGCCGTAGGCGTGCACCAGGGCGTAGCCGAGCTCGCCGCCCTCATGGATCGACCCAGGTGTCTCGGGTGCCACATGGCTGGGGATGCCACCGGGAAAGGAAAACTGCCGGAACAGGGCCCGCAGCCCGTCCTCGTCCTGGCCTATCGAGGAGTAGACCTCGCTGTAGGTGCCTTCCAGGTACGCGTTGGCCACCAGGCCAGGGCCACCGTGACCCGGGCCGGTCACGTACAGCGCGCTGAGGTCACGTTCCTTGATGACCCGGTTCATGTGCGCATAGAGCAGGTTCAGGCCGGGGGTCGTTCCCCAGTGCCCGAGCAGCCGCGGCTTCACGTGCTCGGCTCGCAGCGGTTCCCGCAGCAGGGGATTGTCCAGCAGGTAGATCTGCCCCACCGACAGGTAGTTCGCCGCCCGCCAGTAGGCGTCGATCAGGTCCATGTCGGGCTGGCCAGAGGCCCGGGTCGGCGCTGGGTCGGTGCGTGTCACAACATGCATCCTTCCGCTCGTAGTCGAACCTGGTACATCGAGGGCCCCGGCACAACTACCGCGAAGTGAACGGCGCGTATCCCGCTCGCCGGGCGGCGGCTGGATGAGCCGGACATCACCGCTTCACTGGCGCCAGGCCCGGCTGGCGCGCAGCGGTGCTGAAGTAGGCCGCCCGGCGGCGGAGGTGGCGGATTCCGGCGTACCGCCGGGTGCTCACGGACGGGGCGGCCGCCGCGCGGTAGAAGATCCGTTTGCCGATCTCGATCAACGCGAGGTAGCCGGCGACCATGGCCGCCAGCGCGGCGTAGAACGCGGCTGGCAACGGCTGGAAGCCGAGGGTGCCGGCCAGCGGCGTGGCGGGAAGCACCGTGCCGACGGCGACGACACCGACGGCGGCGAGGACCAGCGGCAGGCTGGGATGGCTGCGGAAGAACGGGATGCGGCGGGTGCGGATCGCGAAGATAACCAGGGTCTGGGTGGCCAGGGACTCGACGAACCAGCCGGAGCGGAACTGCGCCGGTCCGGAGTGGAAGACCCACAGCA
>DAIRVB010000719.1:0-1989 GCA_036803065.1 Streptosporangiaceae bacterium | reverse complement strand
ACGAGAGTGAGGTCGTGCACCGGACCAGCGGCAACCTGGGCGGTGTGGCCGACTATGCCGTCGACCCCGCCAACGCCGAGCGACTCTGGACGGTGTCCGACGCGCTGACCGCCGGAGCTACTTGCCGCTACTGCATCGTGTCAAGCGCCGCACAGCGGGCGCACCTTCCTCGAAGCGCCTCGAGGAAACAGCTCATCGTCAGCCGCCACCTGGCTCACCAGGCACACTGGAGTCACCGGATGGCGGCGGGCCGGCGCGCCGGGCTTGGTAGGCGGTGAAGCCGGGCAGCGCGAGGCAGACCAGGCCGACACCGCCCAGGCACAGCAGGCCCCCGGACCAGAGCGAGAACCGGGTGCTCGTGAGGGCGGCTACCCCGCCGGCCCGGAGCTGCCCCGCTGACGGGCCGACGCTGTAGCTCAGCAGTTCGACCCCGGCCAGGCGGCCGCGCAGGGAATCCGGGATGGTCTGGTTCCACAGCGTGTCGCGGAAAATCCCGCTCAGCATGTCGGCGGCCCCGGCCAGCACCAGGCAGGCCAGGGCGATGCGGATATCGGGAGCGAACCCGAATCCCGTGATCGCCAGCCCCCAGCCGCCCGCCGCCAGCGCGATGGCCCGGCCATGACGCCGCACCCGGCCCATCCAGCCGCTGGTGGCGGAGACGGCCAGCGCCCCGGCTGACGGCGCGGCGAACATCAGCCCCACGGCCCACGGCGCGTGCAGGGTGACCGCCATGAACGGGAACAGCGCGTTGGGGTAGGCGAACGTCATCGCCGCGAGATCGGCCAGATAGGAGCCGACCAGCTCCTGGCGCCCGCGCGCATACCGGAGGCCCGACACCACGCTGCGCAGCCCGAGGGCCGGCCCGTGCTCGCCGGCCTCGGGCGGCGGAAGCGGGCGCAGCAGGCACAGCAGCGCGAAAGACACCGCGAAACTGGCCGTGTCCAGCCCGTACACCACCAGGGGCCCCGGGCCGGCCGCCAGCACGCCGCCGAGCGCCGAGCCGATGAGGAAGCTCGTGTTCGAGGACACCGACATGAGTGCCGACGCGGCGGACATCTGATCACGCCCGACCAGGCGCGGGATCGCTGCGTCGAGGGACGGTCGCTGCAGGGCCGCGAGCGCCGTCATCCCCGCGGCCAGAGCATAGAGCGGCCACAGCGCCGGGCGCGGCAGGGAGGCGTTGACCACGAGGAGAGCCGCGGCGCAGGCGAGCCCGGCTTCCGTCCAGCGGATCATCCGCCTCCGGTCAAGCCGGTCCGCGAGCACACCGCCATAGAGGCCGAAAAGCAGCACCGGCACGAGCTCAGCCACCCCGAGCGCGCCGACCGCGAGGGTGGATCCGGTCAGCTGCTTGGCCTGCACGAGCAGGGCGACATCGGACGCGATGGTCCCGAGCAGGGTGATGGTGCGGCCGGCGAGCAGGAAGCGGAAGTCAGCCGACTCCCGCAGCGGGGCCAGGTCCATCCGCGCCGCGCGCAGCATGCCGAAGCTGTCTCCGGTGATCAGCCCCAGACGTCGTGGGCTACTCCCACGATGAGGTTGAGCTTGGCGACTTCCTCGTCGTAGCTGAGCGCGTTGCCCTCGACCGTGGAGGAGAACCCGCACTGCGGGGACAGGCAGAGCTGGTCGAGGGGCACGTAGCGGGAGGCATCGTCGATCCGGCGCTTCAGGTCGTCCGGGTTTTCCAGGGCGCCCCGCTTCGTGGTCACCAGGCCGAGGACCACCATCTTGCCGGGGGGCACGAAGCGCAGCGGCTCGAACCCGCCGGACCGCTCGTCGTCGTATTCGAGGAAGAAGCCGTCCACGTCCAGGTCGCTGAACAGGGCCTCGGCCACGAAGTCGTACCCGCCCTCGGCTGCCCACGAGGAACGGAAGTTCCCCCGGCACAAGTGCGTGGTCACCGCGAGACCTGGTGGCCTGCCCGCCAGCGCGGCGTTGACCTGCCGGATGTACCGCAGGTGCAGATGCTCGGCGTCCTCGCCGCGCCCG
>DAIRVB010000718.1:0-2001 GCA_036803065.1 Streptosporangiaceae bacterium | reverse complement strand
ACCCAGGTCAGAGCGTTGCCGGGCGGCTTCCGGGGCTTTGGCGGCTGGTGATGACTGGCCTGGAGGGTGTGGGGTCACAGGCCGCGATCTGCGGCGTTTGCCCAGTTCACGTCCCTGCCCGGCGGTGATCTTGGCGTTTTTGTTCGGGTTGTGGGAGCGCAGATGGGAGCCGGATTTTCTCCGGGGCCCTGCCGTCAGGCTCTGTGGGTCGGCAAGATCCCCGCTGCTCTGGAGCTACTGCGGCTAGGACCAGCCAAAGACTCTCGCGAGCCAGGGTGTCAGGTCCGCCGACTGGGCCGGTCGTGCCTCGGACGGGGCGGGAGCGGTGATGGGAGCGCAAACCAGGGTTAGTCGGCTGCGGCGACTGCTGGAGACAGGCAGGTTCAGTGCGGATCACTAGCTCCCGCCGGATGACAACCGGCCTCGTTCTCCCGTGGTGGCAGTTCGTGGCTCGTCGTGTACTGGTTGAGCACGAGCCTGCGAGGCAGGCGCGAGAGACGGTCGTTCGACGATCCCCGTCGTCCGCGCGTTGCCGGTCGGCCAGCGCGGCCGCTCGGGCGGGGTTGGCCGTAGGCACCCGTGCTGATTCGCCGTCACCGTTCTCGTCGCCGGGCGGCGTGAAGACGGGGGGAGCGACGAATGCGTCAGTTTGAGCAGCCGAGTCCTTCGTCGCGGTCCTTCGTCGCGTTCCTGGCCAGCGCTGATGCCAGGGCACTGAAGATCCACCTCAAGCCCTCATGTAAACCTGCAGCTCAGCGAGCATGTGACCAGTTCTGGAACAGCACCCCCTGCGCCGTCAGCAGGTCAGTCCAGCAGTTTCAGGAATTCCGCGGGGGTCAGGTCTGCCTGCCGGAGGATGGAACTAAGGGTGCCGCGCTTGATGGTGCCATGCTCAGGAATCACGACGACCCGCCCATCGGGACGGCGGTAAATGGCGTGGCTGCCTTTAGTCCGCAGGTAGGCGAATCCGACGGATTCCAGGGCCCGCGTGATCTTGCGAACCGGCAGGTCCGACAGGGCTGGGCTCACGCGGCGCCGGGCAGCTGGAACGAGGTGACCAGGGGCGTGCTGGTAACAAACCGGGCAGGGTCATCTACCTCGTCCAGGTACAGCTCGACGGCCTCAGCGAGATTGGCCAGGGCCTCATCGATCGTCGGACCCTGACTGGCGACGTCGACTTCCAGGCACTGCGCGACGTACCAGTCCTCTTCCCGGTGCACGGCCGCGGTGAAACTGCGAGGCATAGGCATGCATCAAGGGTAGCCCTGGCGCGGCCAGCACCGGGGAGGCGGCAGGTAACGAGCCACCTGCAGGACAAAGCTGCCTGTCTCACCGGGCTGCCGTAGGGGCGGGTGCTCATGACAGCTTTGGGAAGGCGCGTCCAGTGCCACACATCACCAGCCGCTAGCTCTGGGCACTCGCCAACTGGACGTGTTGACATCACGCCGTTCAATCGCGGTATGGCCTGCCTTCGCCAACCGGCACGCATCACCGCGGCCACTGATCTTGAGCCGTCACGGCTCCGCCGCCGTCACGGCCGTGTTCCTCGCCCTGCTGGGCTGGCTCGTCATCGAGACCGAAGGTGGCAGCGATCTGGGCCTGGCCGAGCGCACGGTTTCGTCGGTCCAGATCTCGTGGCCGTTCGTCGTCGCCCTGGTCCTGTGGCGCACCACATCCCGGGTGCGCCCGCCGGAACTGCCGGGCGGGCCGCCGGAAGCGCCGCACGAGCAGCCGATCACGACCGGGGCGCGGTGCGAGCAGCGAGGGCCGGCATGATCGCCGACTGGCGGGGGGCACTAGTTCGCCTCGGAGGACGCCTCTGATGAGCCCTCGCCTCCACCCAGCGGTGGTGTTGGCCCAATGCCATGTAGATAAGGGTGTTCGGGGGTTCGGGGCTGTGGTCGCACTGGCTGCCGGCGGCGGGCGGGTGTTCAGCGGAGAGTGACGGCTGCGGGCGGGTGGTCAGGCGGCGACGGCGGTCCGGGCGGGTGGTGCCTGGGT
>DAIRVB010000717.1:0-2017 GCA_036803065.1 Streptosporangiaceae bacterium | reverse complement strand
CCCGATGACTTTTACGCGGCCATCGAGTCAGACGGGGCGGCATGCCGATGGCCGCGGCGGCATACGCCTTGCTCATCGCCGTCTGCACGCTGACCAGGGGCGCCCCGTCCATCCGGTACATCTCTTTCAGGACACCCGACTCATCAACGATCACGACCGTCACAGCCACCGACATGGCGGCTGCCTCGGCGACCGCTATATCTACCATCCGCCGCGAGGACTCCCCGGCCATGGTCGGCCGCGTCGCCCAGGTCCCCGTATCCGTGGCCATGAGAAACAACAACCTCCAGGGTCGCAGCGGGCCGCCTGGTGCCAGGCCGGCACCTTCTATGGGCCCCATCCTGGCGGCGGGAGGCTCGCCTCGCCAACACTTGATGCGGATGAGGCAACAGCCGCAGCATGTACCCGCAGGACAGGCCGCCCGGGTCTAGCCGCCGGCCATTGCCCCCACGATCAGGAACGGCTCCGCGCCGGTGGCGACCGCCTCGGGTAGCGGAATGTCGGGCTGTTCGTGGGACAGGTCCTGCTCGCAGGCGAAGAACCGCACGAATGCCCGGCGCCGTCCGTTGCTGCGGTCGCGGATTGTCCCGCGCAGCACCGGATAGCTGGCTTCGAGCGCGTCGAGGATGGAGCGCTGGGTGACCGGGCCTTTGACCGGGAGTTCTACCTCGCCGTCGATGCGCGCGAGCGCCCTCAGATGCGCGGGAAGCGTGACCCGGATCATGGCAGCGTCTGGACCTCGACGGACAGCACAGCTGGAAGGTCCCGGACGATCGGTACCCAGTTGTCCCCCGCGTCGGCCGATACGTACACCTGCCCGCCGGTCGTCCCGAAGTAGACGCCGCATGAGTCGAGGGAGTCGACGGCCATCGCATCACGCAGCACGTTGACGTAGCAGTTGCTCTGCGGTAGGCCGTTAGTGAGCGGCTCCCAGTCGTCTCCGCCGGTCTTGCTGCGGTAGACGCGCAGCTTTCCCTCGGGCGGGAAGTGCTCCGAGTCGCTCGTGATCGGCACCACGTAGATGGTGTCCGGTTCGTGCGCGTGAACGTCGATGGGGAAGCCGAAGTCGGTTGGCAGGTTGCCACTGACCTCGTGCCACGACTCACCGGAGTCATCGCTGCGCATGACGTCCCAGTGCTTTTGCATGTACAGCACTTCCGGACGCGAGGGGTGCATCGCCAGCCGATGAACGCAGTGCCCGACCTCAGCATCAGGGTCGGGGATGCCTTCAGAACGCAAGCCGCGGTTCACTGGCCGCCACGTCTCGCCCGCGTCGTCGGAACGAAACGCGCCCGCGGCCGAGATGGCGGCGAACATCCGCCCGGGCTGGGCCGGGTCCAGGATGATCGTATGCAGGCACATCCCCCCGGCGCCCGGCTGCCAGGACGGCCCTGAGCGGTGGCCGCGCAATCCGGGCAGCTCCTGCCACTGCTGCCCGCCGTCTGTCGACCGGAACAAGCCGGCATCTTCCACCCCGGCGTAGACCGTATCCGGGTCGTCCAGCGATGGCTCGAGATGCCAGACCCGCGCGAACTCCCACGGGTGCGGCGTGCCGTCGTACCACTGGTGCGTACCGGGGACGCCGTCATAATCGAACTGTTTACCCACCGGCTCCCAGGTCGTGCCGCCGTCATCGGAGCGCTGGATCAGCTGGCCGAACCAGCCGTTGGACTGCGACGCGTACAGCCGGTCCGGGTCGACGGGCGAGCCCTTGACATGGTAAATCTCCCAGCCCCCGAAGTGGGGGCCGCTGATGTCCCACCGCTCGCGCTGGCCATCCGAACTCAGGACGAACGCGCCCTTGCGCGTACCAACCAGCACCCGTACCCCGCTCATCTGCACTCCCTTCCAGCTCGCCGGGACTCGACGGCCGTCCAGGCCGCCTCGCAGCGATCAGGCTCGCCACCTTGCCTTCGCCGCTATCCACTGACCAGTGACTCACAGCCCTACGACACTTTGACAGCCGCCAGGCGGAAAACTCATCGCTCATCTATCTCCGGCCGATAGCGGCCATCAA
>DAIRVB010000716.1:0-2018 GCA_036803065.1 Streptosporangiaceae bacterium | reverse complement strand
ACAGAATGGACATAACGGGCGCGAGATGGGGCCTCGAAGGCGCCGAGGCCATCCTGAAACTCCGCGCCCTCATCGCCAACGGCGACTTCGACGACTACTGGCGCTGTAAACATTCACCTGGGTGCCTGATGGGCCAGTTTTCGTGACGTTGCGTGACTGAGTGCCGCATGGGCGATCTTTACCGGGCTGGCCCAGCGTGCCGGCTTGCTTACAGCCGGCCGGCCCTGATGATGGTGTCCTGTGACCGAGCTGCCGCCGCCTGCCGAGGGATGCGCGAGCTGCGCTGCCCGGGATGAGGTGATCGCGGAGCTGGGGCGGGCGGTTGAGGAGCTGCGGGCCGAGGTCGCGGACCTGAGGCGCCGGCTGGGCCGCAACAGCGGGAACTCATCGATGCCACCATCGTCCGATGACCTGCCGGGGAAGGTGCCGCCGAAACGCCAGCGGCGCGGCAAGGGCAGCGGGCGGAGCCGGGGGAAGCAGCCAGGAGCGCCGGGAACGTCGATGAGGTGGGCGAAACCCGATGAGGTGATCGACCACCGCCCCGCCGGGACGTGCGGCTGCGGGGCGGACCTGGCGCAGGCGGCTGACCTGGGCGTAGCCCGCTCGCATCAGCAGCTGGAGGTGCCGCTGGTGACGGCGCGCCGGATCCGGCACGACCTGCATGAGGCCCGGTGCGGCTGCGGTGCGGTGCACGTAGCGGACCGTCCGGCGGGGGTGCCCGCCTCGGCGGTGAGCATCGGCCCGAACCTGCGCGCCCTGGCCGTTTACCTGGTCGTCTACCAGCACGTACCGGTTCAGCGGTGCGCGGAGCTGATCGCGGACATGACTGGCGCTCAGGTTTCCGCGGGCTTCATCCATTCCTGCCTTGCCCGGACAGCCGACGTGATCGCCGGCGTGGTGAAGCTGATCAAGACGCTGATCACCGCCGCGGCGGTCGCCGGGTTCGACGAGACGACGCTGCGGTGCGGCCCCGCCGGGACCAGGAAGTACGTGCAGGCCGCCGTCACCGAGCTGTACTCGCTGTTCTTCCTGGGCCGGCGCACCCTGGAATCGTTCCGCGACTTCGGGATCCTGCCCGCCTTCGCCGGCGTCGTGGTCTCGGACAGGTACGTCAGCTACTTCCACGACGGCTGGGAGCACATCGCCGGCAATCAGGCGTGCTGTTCCCATCTGATCAGGGATTTTGAGGACGCGGCCGAGAGCTGCCCGAAGGCGATCTGGCCGGTCCAGGCCCAGCGGGCGCTCCGCGGCCTGATCGGTGCCTGGCACGCCGCCCGCGACGCAAGCCAGCCCGCGATCCCCCCGCACATCGCCGGCCCGCTGCTGCGGGAGTTCCGCCACGCCGTCCTCGCCGGGTGCTCCAGCGTGCCCCGCGTCCCCGGGCCGAAGAGCACCACCGCCCAGCGCCCCGGCCGTGACCTGCTCGAATTCTGCCGGGACCGCCCCGGCGACGTGACCCGGTTCTGCGACGACACCCGGATCTGGCCCACGAACAACATCAGCGAGCGCGGCGTGCGGCCCCTCAAGACCCAGCAGAAAATCTCCGGACGGCTGACCAGCGAGGCCGTCACCCAGGACCGCCTCGACATCCGCAGCTACACCGACACCGCCCGCAAGCACGGCCGCAACGTCATGGACGTCCTGCGCGCCGCCATGACCGGCAGCCCCTGGCACCCGCCAAACCCGGCACCCGCCTGACCAGAAACAGCGCCCGTCACCCAGCGCACACGGGGTGAATGTTTACGCTTGTACTCACCGAACCCAATATCGAACGACTGGAAATCATTCTTGCCTGTCAGGCGTTCTCCACTCCGCCACAGCCGTAGCCAGCCCAGCGCCTGTCTTATGTTCCCAACGCTCAGCTCGCTCCCAGACTTCTTTTGACTCGACTTCATGTGGAAGAGCACAACACAATCGTTACATGCCCACGCGAGATCAGCGGGCTCTCGTTCACCTGGGCCTTTCCGGATCTTGTCCGGAACGAAAATAAAAGGCGCACCCATTGTTCTGGACATGAA
>DAIRVB010000715.1:0-2029 GCA_036803065.1 Streptosporangiaceae bacterium | reverse complement strand
GTACTTCTTTTTGGCCAGCCTGCGGTGCCAGGCCAGGAGCGTCGCAGGCGTGACGTGACGCTGTTAGGGTTCTAGTCATCCCGAGTTGCGCCCCGGTAGGCGGCCGCCCGCTCGCGCAGCGGTCATCATCGACTACCCACCCCCGGGACCTGCGGCTATGCGTCTGGGGTCCGGGCTTGCCCGTGTATTCGCCCGGCGGTCTGCGGGTGGTGATTGCGCGTCGGTGCCGGAGCACCGGCGTCCCGCGCACTGTGCTGTTCAGCGCGCCGGAGCCAACGGTGAGAAAGGCGGCCTGGTGGTCCGGTTACTGCGCTCGGCGGGTAGCGGGTTTGCCGCTGGCTTGCGTTCCGGCAAGGTCGCGCTGGAAGACCTGCCTGGCCTGCTCGTAGCCCTCGGTGTAGTTCGGCATCTTTTCGACGAAGTAGTTGAAGTAGCCCAGGGGGCGGCGCATGGTGATGGGCTCGATCCGGATCGGCCCCCGTGCGCCGTCTGGCCTGGATGCCCGCAGACCCGCTACCTCGGCGGCGAAGGAGGTGTTGAACCACATCTCGGTGTTGAAGTCCTGGACCTCGAAGTAGTTGCCGGGGGGACGGGCCCGCCAGGCGCTTGCCTGCGGCTTGATGGCGTAGATGACGTCGCAGCCGGTGAGCTCGGACATGATGAGCTGACGCTGGTAAGCGCCATCGATGGCCGTCTCCCCCTCATAACGGTTGGAGAAGCCGTACATGGTCAGCCACAGCGCCGCCCGCACAGCGTCGGCGTCGATCGGCCGGTACTCCGTCGAGATGTCCTCGCCCGGGATGTCGTGCCGGCGCACGTGCGCGGGGGACAATCCGAGGAAACCGAACGCGGCCTGGTTGCAGAAGACCAGCTCCCGTCCGCTGGTGACGGCGTAGGCGTTGAACATGACCGGCGTGCGTGCGGCACTGAAGTCCGCGGCGATCTGGGCAAAGAACGTCTCCGGGCGGGTGGACCGGTAGAGCTGGGCGGGGAACAGGCGGTCGAGCAGGTCCCGCAGCGGCGGCCCCGACGGCGGGGCGAACCATCTCGCCCACCAGGAGGCGTACGCAGGCCGGAAGACCCCCGGGTCACCCAGCACGGCCACTTGCAGGGCATTGGCGCCGCTGACCGCCCCGGCCTGCCGCTCCACCTCCTCCCGGATCCCGCCGGGGCTGGTCAGGAACAGGTGAGTCCAGAAAATGGCCCCGCTCGTACAGGTGATGATGTCGGGCTCCAGGCCGCACTCGTGCGCCGCGGCCAGCACCCCCGCGTCATGGGCGTTGAAGCCTCCTAGGCCCCCGAGGACCATGGCCACGACCGGTTTGCTGTTCACGTCGCTACCTCCGCGCAAAGATGGGCGATCGGTACACATTCATAATGTGCCCAGCGGCCTCGTGAGCAGTGCTTCCAGGTACCAAAACGGAAACCGGCCTCAATCAGTACCGGCTCCGCCGCCACGACGCCTGGTACCGGCACATCACGCTGGCTATGCTGGCGCACGCCTGCCTGTGCGTCGCAGCGGCGATCGCCCCGCAGGCCCTGGCAGCGGCGACCTCATCCCCGCCACGCCCGGCGAGGTCCTCCGGCCACGGCAAGCCGAGCACTCCGAGTCCTGACGTCGATCCCCGCTCCAGGGCAGTCATCAACCAGCACAGAACACCCCCGTTCGGGCGCGGCACGGACGGTCATGCCGGCCGACCGGGATTGACGCCAGATCGGCGGCTCAGTGCGCGTTTGTCGCCGCGTCGCTGTCACGCAGTGTGGCCGCAAGTACGAGCGTGTGGGATCCGTTCGTGCCTTCCAGGGCGACAGTTTCGTTCGGCTGGGCGAAGCATCCGGGCAAGACTGCGCAGGCGAAGCCAGCGGGTGCTGTGTGACGACGGCGCCTCGCAGGCTGAGCGCCGGTGTCCACCAGGTAGGTATCCGGTAGCAGGCTTGGCCCAGCAAAACTAAGGGGTGACCGGCGCCGTCGCCGCGATAGCAGTTTTGCTATATTGATGCTGATGCCTTGGGCCGTCGTGTTACTCCC
>DAIRVB010000714.1:0-2043 GCA_036803065.1 Streptosporangiaceae bacterium | reverse complement strand
GCCGAGCGCTTCCGGCCCGCTCAGGGCAACCGGGCGGCCTGGGTCCCGCTCGCCGGAGATGCCGAGCAGGGTGGCTGCGAACCGGCTGTCCGGCGCCTTGAGAGCCACCTCGTGCGCGTCGGCGGCGGTATCCACGTCGATCAGTTCAGGCGCCAATCGCACCCGAAGGCTGGCCCGGAGCAGGCGGGAGAGCTGGCCCCGGCCCGTGTGGGTCTGTGACATGGGGACGCCGAGGATGAGGCTGGGATCGGGCCTGCGCAGGCCGAGCAGCCAGAAACCGCCGTCCCGGGCCGGGCCGAACACAGCGTCGGCTTCCCCGTCGGCGAGCGGCCGCGCCACGCTTTCCAGCAACGCGGGGGTCACCTGCGGGGTATCCATTCCGATCAGCACGACCGGGACAGGCAGCCGCGCGTAGGCGTCATCGAAAGCGGCGGCGATCCGCTCATCGAGCCCCTGCCCGCGCTGGCCGGTCACCTCGAAACCCCGGGGAAGCCACTCCGCCCGGGGAAGCCAGCCCCCACGGGCGGCGCCCACCCCGCGGTGGCCGCGCAGCGTGCTGGACGCACCGGCCAGGGCGAGCACGCGGCGGGAGAACGGGGCACGTGCCGCGGCCTCCAGGGTGTCAGTCAGCGCGGCTTCAGCCAGCCTGGCCGCCTCTTGCGGAGTGAACGGCGGCGTCAGCCTGGTCTTGACCTGGCCGGGCACTGGTGCCTTGGCGATGACGATGAGTTGCGCCGCGAGCTTCGTCATGAGGCGAGCACCTTCCGCATGTCGCGAACGGTGCGCACGGTCCCGCCGACCGTGCCGGTGACCTTGGAGCGCCCGGATCGGGGCAGGTACGGCACATCGGCCTCCTGGATCCGCCAGCCCGAGGCGGCAGCACCCATCACCATCTCCAGCGGGTAGCCGAACCGGCGGTCGATGAGGGCGAGGCCCAGCAGCGGCTCACGGCGCGCGGCTCGCATCGGCCCCAGGTCGCGCAGGCGCGTGCCGGTGCGGCGGCGAAGCTGCGCGGCGAGGACCTTGTTCCCGAGCCGGGCGTGCAGCGGCCAGGTACGCAGGCCACGCGCGATGCGCCGGCCGAGTACCAGGTCAGCCTGCTCGGCCAGGATCGGGTCTGCGACCAGCGGCAGGTCACCGGGATCGAGCGAGGCGTCGGCATCCATGAAGCAGACGACTTCGCTCGTCGCCGTGAGCAGCCCGGCGTGGCAGGCAGCGCCGAATCCGCGCCGGGGCACCCGGACTACTGTCGCCCCGAAGTCCGCGGCGATCTTCGCCGACTCATCCGTGGAGCCGTTGTCGGCCACTATGGGGTGGAAGCGGTCGGGCATCCGGGAGAGCACCCACGGCAACGCCTCGGCTTCGTTCAGGCACGGCAGAACCACATCGATCACCATGGCCCCCGACAGTAGCGATGAACTACCTTGATCGACCCTTACGGAGCGGTGACGAATAACCTGGGCCGAATCACCGCAGGCCGACGGCATGTTTGGCTGACAGCATGCGAATACTGGTGACCGGGGCAGCGGGCTTCATTGGGTCCCACATCGTCGACATCCTGCAGGCGGCTGGCCATGAGGTGCAGGGGCTGGATTCACTCACCCCGGCTGTGCACGCCGGGCCGCCGGGCTATCTGCCCGCCGGGTTCGACCTGACCGTGGGCGACGTCCGCGATCCCGCGGTGGTCAGCCGGGCAGTCGAGGGCGCGGATGCGGTGTGCCACCAGGCCGCCCTGGTGGGGCTCGGCGTCGATCTCTCCGATCTCCCGGCCTACGCCGACGTCAACGTCACTGGCACGGCGGTCGTGCTGGAGGCCATGGGCCGCAGCGGAATCCCGCGCCTCGTGCTGGCGTCGTCGATGGTCGTATACGGCGAAGGCGCCTACGACTGCCCGCGGCATGGCCGGGTGCGGCCTTCCCCGCGCAGCGCGGACGACCTGTCGGCTGGCCAGTTCGAGCCACGCTGCCCGAGCTGCGGCGAGGAGCTCACGACCGCCACGGTGGTCGAGTCGGCGCCGTTGGATACCCGTCACGACTATGCCGC
>DAIRVB010000713.1:0-2043 GCA_036803065.1 Streptosporangiaceae bacterium | reverse complement strand
AAGAAACGCGCGTGAGTTACGCCCAGGATGACGCGCGCGGCGGTTACGCCCAGGACGACATGCGCGGCGGCTACGCGGAGGAGACGCGCGGCCGCTCCGGCCAGGACGACATGCGCGGCGGTTACGCGGAGGAGACGCGCGGCGGTTACGCGGAGGAGACGCGTGGCGGTTACGGGCCGCACGACATGCGTGGCCGTTACACCGAGGACGACCTGCGTGGCGGTTACGGCCCAGACGATGCGCGCGGCCGCCACGGGCAGGACGACACACTTGGCCGCTACGCCCAGGGTGCCGCACGCGGCTACTACGGCCTGGACGACATGCGTGGCCAGTTCAGCCCGGACGAAGCATCCGGGTTCGAGCGCGAGTTCGCCGATCGCGAGCGCGGGGCGACCGGACCGCTGTCATCCGTGCCGTCCTCCCGCTACGGGACGCGTTCATGAAGGAACTCGCCGCCCCGGAGGCGATGCGGATAGGCCGCGCTCGCCTCACTGCGGGCTTGGACCGGTATGAGACCATCGACCTGGCCACGCACCAGGAGATCTTCGGCCCGATGCGCCGGATGACCGCTCGCCAGCTGGTCGAGATGGCAGAGAGCGTCGACCTGCGCGGTCGGGGCGGTGCGGGGTTCCCGGTCGGCCGCAAGATCAGGGCGGTGATGCAGACGGCCGCCGCGCGCAAGTGCAGGCCGGTGGTCCTGGTCAACGGCACCGAGGGCGAGCCGGGCAGCACCAAGGACAAGATGCTGCTGCTCAGGTCGCCTTATCTCGTCCTCGGTGGCGCTCTGCTCACTGCCCGGGCGCTGAGTGCCAGGGAGATCGTCATCGGGGTGACCGGGGGCGGCCGCGTGGCCAAGTCGGTCGTCGAGGCGGCCAAGGCGGAGCCGGACCTGAGGAAGATCCTCCGGATTGTCGAGGTACCCGAGAGGTTCGTGTCGGGTGAGGGTGGCGCCCTGGTCAACGCCGTCAACGGCAAGGCCGCTTTGCCGCCTGGCCGCAAGCGCCGGGCCAGTGACACCGGGGTGGACGGGCTGCCCACATACCTGTCCAATGCCGAGACGTTCGCCCAGCTTGCCGTGCTCGCCATGCTCGGCACGGAGGGTTATGCCTCGGACGGGACTGCGGAGGAACCCGGCACCGTGCTGCTGACGGTGGGCGGATCGGCTGGGCGCCCGGCGGTGGTGGAAGTCCCCACTGGCGTGCCACTCGGCAACGTCATGGACATTTGTGAGGTCACGGCGCACGACGGCGTGCTGGTCGGCGGCTACCACGGGATGTGGCTGACCGCTGAGGTCGCCGATGAGGTGCCGGTGTCCCGGGCTGGCCTCGATGCCGCCGGCGGGACGCTCGGCGCCGGCATCGTCCTCCCGCTCGGCGCGGGTACGTGCCCGCTGGGCGAGGTGGCCCGGATCGTGCGCTACCTCGCCAAGGAATCGTCCGGCCAGTGCGGTCCGTGCAAGCTCGGCCTGCCCGGCATCGCCCGCTCGATGAGCGCGCTCGCGGACGGTTCCGGGGGAATGGACGCGCTCGACGCGGCCCGCAGGGCCGCGTCGGTTGTCCGCGGCCGTGGTGCCTGCTCCCACCCGGACGGCGTGTCCAGGTTCGTCCTCTCGGCACTGGATGTCTTTACCGACGACCTTGCCGCGCACCTGTTCCGCGGCTCCTGCGGGCAGCCGGTCCGCGGCCTCCTGCCGCTCTCGCCGCAAGATGACGAAGCGCGTCTGCAAGTGGACTGGACGCGGTGCCAGGGACATGGGCTCTGCCGCAGCGTGGTGCCGGAACTCGTCCAGCTGGACAATCAGGGCTACCCCGTGTTCCTGGACATGCCGGTGCCGTTCTGGCTGGAGAAGGAGGCGCAGCAAGCGGTCGCCATGTGCCCCGCATTGGCCCTCAGGCTCACCCCGTCGGCACCGTCGGGTGGGTCGTCGGGCAAGAGTCCCCGTGCCGCCCTGCCCAGTACCGCGCCGCCGACGCTGCAGCTTGTCATTCCCCCGCGGCGGGAGCTCCCCGAGGGCTGACCGGCCTCCGCTAGTTCCGTCCCGAG
>DAIRVB010000712.1:0-2048 GCA_036803065.1 Streptosporangiaceae bacterium | reverse complement strand
GTCTACATCACTCCAGCACACCAAGTACAGCGCCGACGAACTGCCCAGCGACCACTGCCCCCAGTCCCGGGCCATCGCCGCCTTGCTGATCTCGGGCGTGTTCTGGTAGGCGCTAAGGAACCGCAGCGGGTAGCCCTCGGCCAGCGTGACGCACCGCTCGGGGAGTTGCTGCATGGTCGCTCCGCGGGGCCCGCAGCCCGGCACCGGCTGGAAGTTCATACTGCCCAGGTACAGCAGCGTCACGATGAAACCGCCGACCAGGCCGCCGCGCAGTACCCAGGCTCGGGGAACCGGCCACCCGAGCGGGCTGTCGGGCAGCCCGGCCAGATCCCGCCGGGTCCGCCGGTAGACCGCCGCGCTGACTAGCAACAAGAGCTGGGCTGCGTAGATGAGCAGCAGGATGAGGATGGGAACGTCCCAGACACGGGCGAGGACGAGGGCAGCTCTCAGGTAACGCAGGCCGGTCCCCAGGATCAGCAGCACGCGGGAAAGGCGACCACCCCGCCACACCCGCCAGGCCAGGAACGCCGCGGCGGGCAGCCAGATCGGCCGGGCCGCGCTGAAGTCCGCGGCATGCCCGGGCGCACTGAACGGCAGCGCCGCGACGTCGAGCACGACATAGAGGATCATGACCGCTCTCGCGCTGGCTCGCTGCCGCTGCGCCCAGGCCCGCGCTCGCGGCCACCAGCTTTGCATGCCGGGATCATACGGGCGGTACCAGCCGCGCTTACCCGGAAACGGGCACCGCGGAGGCCCTCGCTGGCAGGCTGCACCGCTGCGAGCACCTCAGGGGGACCCACGTAGCCGTAATACTCCAGGCCTCCTGCCACCTGGCGAACCTAGACCATCCCGGCGACGCCGACGGCGCCGAAAGCCAGGCAGGCCCCCGCGAATCGCGCCGAGGCGCTGACGGCAGGCGCGGACCAGACGGATGTGCTCAAGACGACCCCACCGGCCGGGCCAGCCAGTACAAAACCCGGCCCTTCACCGTCCTCGGGCTAACCTCATGATCTTGAAACGGCCGTGCTGCTCCGCGGCCGGTTCCGCCTGCGCGATCTGCCCGTGGGCCGCGAAGCGCTCGCGGCGAGACGCGGCGACCCGCGATGCTGGGGAGCATGCTGATCAGGGATGCGACACGGGACGACTGGCCCGCGATCTGGTCCTTCATGCGCGGCATCGTCGCCGCAGGTGAGACGTTCTGCTGGGACCGCCACCTAAGTGAGGATGACGCACGCGCGTACTGGCTCCGCGATCCCCCGGCCCGGGCGGTCGTCGCCGTTGACGATGACGGCACGATTCTGGGCACCGCGGAGAGCGGCCCCAACCACGGCGGTCCCGCCGCGCACGTCGCCAACGCGGGGTTCATGGTCGCGCCGGAGCACTCGGGGCGCGGTGTCGGCCGGGCCCTCGCCGAGCACGTCATTGAGCAGGCACGCACCGACGGCTTCCGCGCGATGCAGTTCAACGCGGTCGTCGCGACCAACACCGGGGCGGTCGGGCTCTGGCGTTCGCTCGGCTTCGACGTGCTCGCGACGGTGCCGGAGGCGTTCTGCCACCCGGTGCACGGCTACATCGGCCTGCACATCATGTACCGCCGCCTCTAACTCCGTGCGCACCGGCGCTGCTAGGGGCATGTCCCGTAGATCTTCGTGGTTGCGGGCTGACTCCGTTCAGAAGCAGGCGCTTACGCCGATCTCAGCTGGGCGAGCGCGCTATCAGCGCGGGTGGTCAGATCATGGTTTGCGGGATGCGCGGCGGGGCGGTGGAACGCCACGCGGGCACCCGCGACATCGCCACGGTACGCCAGCACCACCCCAAGGTGATAGGCGGCACTGTGGCTGCCCCGTTGCACGGCACGGCGGTAGGCCGCGACCGCCCGCAGCCGGCTCAGGCTGCGGATGCCGCCCAGCCGGTCCAGCGCTGCACCAGGACGCAGATCACCGGGCCGGCCGGAAGCTGCTTGCGGTATTGCGGATACAGCTCCGCCAGGAGAAGGAGCGGGCCCGCGATGTCGGCTGGTTTGTCGAGGACCGCCGCCTGGCCGTCGG
>DAIRVB010000711.1:0-2067 GCA_036803065.1 Streptosporangiaceae bacterium | reverse complement strand
GTCTCCGTCCACTATGACCCAGCCGCGCCTTAGGTCAGTCCGTTGCGAGGCCTAGTACTCCAGCAGTAGATCGTGATCTCTGGCGCGGTGGTGCTTAGGCTGTCGGGGCGTCATGGAAGAACACGTGCTCAGGGTCGTCTTCGTCGAGGCCTGTGAGCACCCCGCTGGGGCTCCACCCTTCGCTGTGAAGCAGTTCCCTCATGGGCGTGTTTGACTCGTTGGTGGAGACGAACATCCGGGGTGTGGACGCGTTCTGGAGAGCGGCCCGCATGAGAGCGCGCCCGATTCCCTGCCGTCGCGAGCGCGGTGCGACGAGTAGCAGGTCGATGAAGTCGCGCTGGTAGAAGTGGCCTGGCCTGATGGCAAGGAAGCCCAGGATCTCGCCGTGCTCCACGGCGACCAGGCTGGCTTGTTCGCGGACAAGTGCCTGGATCTCGCTGGGCCTGCTGGGGCTGTGTGGGTCGATGGCCACTATGGCGCCGATGTCTTCCGCCTGTGCTGCGCGCAGCTCCGCCATGTGTGCAGTATCGGTCACCAGCGGCGTCTGAGGACTTCTGGTGCGGGCGGGTGGCGCGCCCGCTGGTGTTCAGGCGGCCGGGCGGGCTGTCGTTCGCCGTGTTCACGGGTCGTGGGCGGCTTGGTGCTGGTAGTGGCAGGCCTGGGCGGTGTGCTGGTGGTGCCTGCGCCAGGCGGACCAGCGCAGCAGGTGGCGGGCATCGCGGACGGGCTGGGTGATCAGGACGATGGCCAGGCGGGCGATCTCGTTGCGGGTCAGCGGGATCATCCCGGGTGGGGGTGGCTGGGCGTGCTCGGCCAGCGCGGCGATGGTAAGGAAGGCCAGCGCGAGCATGGCCAGGGTGATCCACCGGTACCAGGAGGTCCAGCGCCGTACCTGGTGCTCGCCGGGGGCGGCCAGGCCCTTGCTGGCCTGGAAGTCCTCCTCCACCATCCATCTGCGCCCGGCGGCCGCGACCAGGACGGTAAGGGGGACGTGGTGGGGTGAGTAGCAGCGGTAATAGGCCAGCTCACGGGTGCGCCGGTGGCGGCGGATCAGCAGCCACCGGTGCCCGGACCTGGCGGGATCCATGGCTACCCAGGCCCAGTCATACCAGCGGTGGCCCTTGGCCCCGGTCCCGGCTGACAGCCGCTGCCAGGCCCGTGGCGGTAGCTTCCTGGCGAGCGCGTCCGCGCGCAAGGTGCCGGCTGCGGTGGCTGCGGGATGGCTCTTGGCCACCGCCAGCACGTAGCTCACCTGGCGTTCTTCGATCCCGGCGCGTAATTTCGGGTCGGCGCCGTAAACCTCGTCGCCGGTCACCCAGCCCGCCGGCGTCCCGGCATCCAGCGCACGGGTGATCATGCGCAGGGCGAGCTCCGGCTTGGTCGCGAATGTGACATCGCCGGGGATGCCCGCGGCGGCGCACCGGGCCGGGTCGCTGGTCCACGACTCCGGCAGGTAGAGCTCGCGGTCGATCAGCGCGTGCCCGCCCGGGGCTGCGTAGGTGAGGAACACCGCGACCTGGCAGTTCTCCACCCTGCCCGCAGTGCCGGTGTACTGCCTTTGCACGCCGGCACTGGCCGCGCCCTTCTTCAAATCGCCAGTCTCATCAACCACCAGCATCCCGCCCGGGTGACCCAGATGCTCTGCCACATAGCCGCGGATGTCATCGCGCACGCCGTCGGCGTCCCAGCAAGCCCGCGACAGCAGGTGCTGCATTCCAGCCGGGCTGGCGTCGCCCGCATGCTCGGCGATGCTCCAGCAGTTCGCTCGCGGCAGCCCGGCCAGCAGGCCGAGCACGAACGCCCGCGCCCGCCGCCGAGGCTCCACCCTGCGGAAACGAACCCCGGCACGGAGCATCAGCTCATCGAAGATCCCCAGCCACCGGCCGGGGTTTACGCTGTGGCCAGCGGCCACTGCCAGATTGTCATGCGTCGTCACAAACCATGATCATCAAGCGGTGGCCGTCCAGCGTCCAGCCGCTCCAGGCGAGAGATAACGATCTACTGCTGGAGTACTAGCCGACCGATAAAGCCGGATCTGCCGCGGCGGGTTCGTAGTGTGCGGGCCGC
>DAIRVB010000710.1:0-2075 GCA_036803065.1 Streptosporangiaceae bacterium | reverse complement strand
CGCCAGAGGGGGAACAGCTCGTCCTGCCCGGCGGGAGCCTTCTTGTTCAGGTCGCGGACCCGGCGGACGATCAGCCGGGCGGTGACGGCCTGGCCCTTCTTCGAGGTGAACGCCGTGTATCCGGTCTCGGCGACCTCGGCGTCGGAGATCCAGGCATCCAGCTGGTCGTCCCAGACCGCGTGCGGGTACCGGATGGCGGTCCAGTTCTCTTCGCCGATGGCGGCGCGGATGCTGCTGTTCATGGGGGTGGTGACGGAGAACCGCGCGCCCTGGCCGCGGATCGCGCCGATGACCCTGGCGTTGTAGTAGGCCGAGTCCATCCGGACGATGATCGTGCCGGTGCAGCCGCAGTCCCTTGCGGTGCCGATGGCCTGGACGGCGAGGCTGGCCGCGCCGCGGGCGGAGCCGGCGTTCCCGCCGCGCAGCCTGGTCGCGGCGATCACCGGTGCCGACAGCGGCGTGCTGATCACCGCGGCCAGCGCGTTCAGGCCCCGGACCAGCAGCGATTTCCCCTGGATCTTCGTGTGCCCGAACCTGGCGCCCTGCTTGCGATGGCCGTAGACCCGTTTCTGCATCGAGTCGATGTCAATGAAGGCCAGCACGTCCGCGCCGGGCAGCAGCGGCGACTCCCGTGCCAGCCTGACCAGGAACTCCCGGCCCGCCTTCTCCAGCTGGCTGACGTTGCCCCAGGTATAACAGCGCAGGTGCGAGCCCAGCGTCGACGGCGCCCGGATCCCGCCGGACAGCGTGCTCATCGCGCCGTGCCGCAGCAGGTCCATGTCATCGATCGAATCCGCGCCCGCCGCCATGCCCGCGACCAGGGCCGGCACCTTCAGGTGCGCGTTGACGCCGCATTCCCCGCCGGGCCGGACGTGCTCCGCGGCAAGGTCGCCGAGCCCGGCGCGCCCGGCGAGGGCCATCACCGGGACCAGCCCGGCGTGCGACACGAGATCCGGGTCATCGAAGGATGCGCGGGTCTTCGCCAGGCTATGCAACAATCGCACTTACAAGGTGTCCTCTCGAACCGGGTACTGGAAGCTTAGACAACTCCCATTCTCCCAGGTCAGAGGGCACCTTTCACGTTGACACGCCCGAAAACACCGCTATTTCACCGGTGGATCGAGGCTTAGCTCTAGCCGGAGTGCCCCTAGCTCCCTCCCGAGTGCCCCTTAACTTTTGGGGGGAGGATTCGAGCTTCTGGGTGGAAAAGGTGCATTTGGGGCGCACTGGTGCACTGGGGTTGCACAAACTCTCACTCAAGCCCAAATCCTCCTCCGATTTCATGCCTTCCGATGCACCACGGGACACTCGCGCCACATACTCCCCGAGAGTGGGGATTTTGCGTGGAAGATCGGGCTTTCGTGGAAGATCCGGGCAATGGGGAGGTACCAGATCTTCCGTGGAAGCCGGAATTTCCGTGATGATGGCGGGTTGCGGGCGCGGGGGGCTGGGCTAGGTGGAGAAGTCTTGGGTTAGCCAGAGGGTGCCGGAGGGGGCGCGGTATATGGCGATGCCGATGTGGGCGAAGGACGGGCTCAGGATGTTCTTCCTGTGACCGTCGTTGGGCGGCTGCTCGTTGAGCATGTCCTGGGTCAGGGTTACCGCCAGCTGGGTGAGGGCCGCCGTGGTGGCGGTCACCGGGCCGCCTGCGCCGATGTTCTCCCCGGCCGCCGTCCAGTGGACCCCGGCGGCGGTCTCGCGGGTGCCGAGGTCAGGCTCACCCGGGCACTGGTGCGAGAGCCCGCAGCCGGCGGCCATCAGCGCGTTGTGCGCCGACGCGCTGCGGTCCAGGCCGGCCGTGATCGTCAGGGGTGGCAGGCCCGCTGCCGAACGGGCCGCGTTGATGAGCGCGAGCACCTGCCCGGCCGGGCCGGCCGGGGTGGCCGGCGGGCTGGCTGAGGTACTTGGTGCGGCGCTGGGCGCTGAGGCGGGATGGCGGGGTGACGCTGACGCTGAGGCTGACGGCGTCGGCCGGGCAAGGTGGCGTCTGGGGCGGGCCGTCGGTGCGCCCTGCGGCACGGCGGCGGTGCTGATGCCGATGGAAATCTGGATCGGTGCTTCCGTATGATCGGCAT
>DAIRVB010000709.1:0-2081 GCA_036803065.1 Streptosporangiaceae bacterium | reverse complement strand
TGGCGACCGACGCGGCGATCACGCTCTCCATCTGCCAGCTCGCCCGGCTCGGCCGGGTGGCCCGGACCCGGCCGGCCCGGATCCAGCCGGCCCATATACCGCCGGCCCGGGGCCAGCATGCCCGGGCGGCGGAACTCCAGGCCCGCTCATCGCTCTCCCTCCTGGCGGGGCGGCTGATCGCACTGTCAACGGGTGAGCGGACCGTGGTGATCGCCGTGACGGCACCGCTCTGGGGCGCGCGGATCACCTTCCTGGCCCTCATTGTCTGGGGCGCCGCCGCCGCGGCATGGGCACTGGCCCAGGGGGTCTGGGCGCCGGGCCGGTCGGCCGGCGGCATCGCTGCCTGCCGGGACGACGGGCCGGCCGCACGGCTGGTCGGCAGGCTCATCCGTGGCCAGCTGATGCCGCTGCCTCCCGCGCTGGCCGGACTGTCCGCGATTGTCCTGCTGGCTGCCCTCGGGCTGGGCAATCTGACCGGCGTCCTGCTGCTCGCCCCGGTCGCGGCCATGCTGCTCGCCGCTCCCGGCGCTGGCCATCCGCACGATGGCCGCCTTGACTGGCTCGTGCCGCTGATGCTGCTGGTCGGGCAGTACATCTTCCTGGTCGCGCTCGGCCTCTCCGGCGGCGTGCCGGGGCCGGTGATGTTCGGGATGATCAGCGTCGTGGCTCTGCGCCAGCTGGACGTCGCGCGCCGGGCCTCGCAGCAGGCCGGGTGGCCCGCGCAGCCGTCCGGGCTGGGCTGGGACGGCCGGATCGTGCTGGTGGGGCTGGCCGCGGTGCTCGGTTTCGTCACGTTCGCTTACCTGGCGCTGACGGCGTATCTTGGGTTGCTCTTGTGCAGGGTCAGCGTGTCCGGATGGCTCGCCGTCAGGGAGCCCCCTATCAGCGAAGGAGAGCGCCGGTGATCGGCATGGTGCTGGCTGCCGGTGCCGGGCGACGGCTCCGCCCCGATACCGACGTGCTGCCGAAGACACTGCTTCCCGTGGCGGGGGAAACCACCATCCTCGATATCGCGCTGCGTAACCTCGCCGCGGTGGGGCTGCGTGAGGTGGTGATCGTGGTGGGCCACGGCGCGGGCGTGATCAGCGAACGGGCAGCCGGCCTGGAGGCCACCCACGGGGTGACGCTCACCCTGGTGCACAACGATCGCGCACAGGAATGGAACAACGCCTACTCGCTCTGGCTGGCCCGTGAGTACTTCGCCGGAGGCGTCCTGCTCGTCAATGGCGACACCGTGCACCCGGTCAGCGTGGAGAAGACCCTCCTGGCGGCCCAGGCGGAGGGCGGATCCGCTGACCTCATCCTGGCGGTGGACAACGTCAAGCGGCTCGGTGACGAGGAGATGAAGGTGGTCCTCGACGAGCGCGGCCTGCTGGCCAGGATCACCAAGCAGATGGACCCGGCGCAGGCCGCCGCGGAGTACATCGGGGCCACGCTGATCGGCCCGGCCGCCGCGGTCCCGCTGGCCAGTGCGCTCGAGGCGACCTGGCGCCGTGATCCAGGCCTCTATTACGAGGATGGGTACCAGGAATTCACCGACCGTGGTGAGGCGGTCGCCGTGGCACCGATCGGCGCTCTGGACTGGGTCGAGGTCGACAACCATGAGGATCTGCGCCGGGCCCGGGATATCGCCGCCCACTGCTAGCCTGTGCCCCTTAGTCTGGCCGGTGGCTGCCGTTCGCGCAGCCGTGGTCTGCTGTTTCCCCTCTCCGGAAACCACCGCACGCCACGCGAGAGGATGCCCATGCCGCTGCTTGCGCGGTTGATTCCCGCGCCGCTGGTCGTGGACGTGCGGCGCGGCGCGATCGCGGAGCTGGGCGCGCTCCTCGCTGACCGGCGGATCGCCACCGAGGGCCGGGTCGCGATCGCGGTCGGCCCGGGTCAGGGGGACAGCCTGGCCGCCCGGCTGGAGTTCAGCGGGGCGGAGTTCTTCCGGGTGGAGGACGGGACGGTGGACACCGCGGTCCGCCTGGGCAAGACCCTGCGCGCTGGTGCGTACGAGGCAGTCGCGGGCATCGGCGGCGGGAAGACCATCGACGTCACCAAGTTCGCCGCGAACATGGCCGGCATGCCGATGATCT
>DAIRVB010000708.1:0-2098 GCA_036803065.1 Streptosporangiaceae bacterium | reverse complement strand
CCCTCCCGGGGCGAAACCCTCCCGGGGCGAAACCCTCCCGGGGCGAAACCCTCCCGGGGCGAAACCCGGCTGGGGGCGCTCCGTGGCTGGGCTCACGGCGAGAGCCTGGCCAGGACCAGATCCCAGACCGTGTCCGCGAGCACCTCCTTGGGCCCCAGCGGAATCTTGGCCACCGCCCCGTCAGCGGCGAGCACGACGGCCTCGTTGTCACTGGTGCCGAAGGCCAGCCCGGCCCCGACCTGGTTGACAACGAGCAGGTCGCACCCTTTGGCGGCCAGCTTGGCCTGACCAGCCTGCAGCACGCCGTTGGTTTCGGCGGCGAACCCCACGATGACCTGCCCGGGCCGCCTCCGGTCCTGGGACAGCTCGCGCAGTATGTCTGGATTCTCGGTCAGCCGGACGGGCTCCGGTGCGGCACCGCTCTTCTTGATCTTCGAGTCGCTCCTGGCCGCGGGCCGGTAGTCGGCGACGGCAGCCGCCATCACCACGGCGTCGGCGTCCTGCGCGGCGGACATCACGGCCTCGCGCATCTGGCAGGCGGACGTCACGCGCACCACGCGGGCGCCGGCCGGGTCAGCAAGGTCCACGTTCGCGGCCACCAGGGTTACCTCCGCGCCGCGGGCGGCCGCGGTGCGGGCCAGCGCATAGCCCTGCCGTCCTGAAGACCAGTTTCCCAGGAACCGGACAGGATCGAGTTCTTCCCTGGTCCCCCCGGCGGACACGACGACGCGCCGGCCGGCCAGGTCGGGGCGCAGGCCCCCGGTGCCCCGGGCGAGCACCCGGATGACCACCTCGTAGAGTTCGGCGGGCTCGGGGAGACGTCCTGGCCCGCTATCGCTGCCCGTCAGACGGCCGGCGGCGGGTTCCAGGACCAGGCAGCCCCGGCTGCGCAGGGTGCTCACATTGGCCTGGGTCGCCGGGTGCTCCCACATCTCGGTGTGCATGGCGGGCGCGAATACCACCGGGCAGCGCGCGGTCAGCAGGATCGCCGCGAGCAGGTCATCGGCCATGCCAGCCGCCGCGCGGGCGAGCACGTCGGCCGTTGCGGGCGCGACCAGGACAAGATCAGCCGACTGGCCCAGCCTGACGTGGGGAACCTCGTGGACGTCATCCCACGTGTCGGGGGTGGCTGGCTGGCCGGACAGGGCCGCCCAGGTGGCCGCACCGACAAAGCGCAGCGAATCGCGGGTCGGCACGACACGGACCTGATGGCCTGCCTCGGTAAGCCTCCGGAGCAGCTCGCAGGCTTTGTAGGCGGCAATGCCCGCCCCTACGCCGAGAACGATGCGCGCTGACATCTGCCGGCCAGGGTCAGCCGGTCAGGGCTCCACGATGTCCGTGGCGGTCAGCAGGTGCTGCCGGATCTCGCGGAGCGAAATGGACAGCGGCTTCTCCTGGACCCGGGTCTCCACCAGCGGGCCGACGTACTCCAGGAGTCCCTCGCCGAGCTGGGCGTAGTACGCGTTGATCTGCCGTGCCCGCTTCGCGGCCATGATGACGAGGCGGTACTTGCTGTCAACGACGCTGAGCAGGTCGTCGATGGGCGGGTTGGTGATGCCTTCCGCAGCGGGAATACCTGCCACCGTGTGCCTTCCGTTGTGTGGGAGCGTTCGAGAAGCTCTCGATTGGCCTATTAGGCCAGCACCAAGGCTACCAGCTGGTTACAGACGTCCTCGACGGATGTGTTCACCAGCGTCACATCGAATTCTGTTTCGGCGGCGAGTTCCACCCTGGCCGCGGCGAGCCTGCTCTGCACCACGTCGGGTGGCTCCGTGCCCCGGCCGGTGAGCCTGCGCACCAGTTCCGGCCAGGACGGCGGCGAGAGGAACACCAAGAGCGCGTCCGGCACGGCACAGCGAACCTGCCGTGCACCCGCCAGGTCGATCTCAAGGAGAGCAGGGATCCCCGCCGCGAGCTTCTCCTCGACCGGTGCGCGGGGGGTGCCATACCTGTTGCCCGCGAATCTGGCCCATTCGAGGAACTCCCCGCTGGCCAGCATCGCGTCAAACTCCGCGTCGCTGACAAAGTGATACTCACGCCCGTCGACTTCACCGGGCCTCGGCGGCCGTGTGGTTGCGGACACCGAGAGCCAGATTTC
>DAIRVB010000707.1:0-2137 GCA_036803065.1 Streptosporangiaceae bacterium | reverse complement strand
GGTCCGCGGTGAAGCAGGTCGCCAGCGGCAGGTTCGGGGTGACCAGTGAGTACCTGGTCAACGCGGACGACCTGCAGATCAAGATGGCGCAAGGCGCCAAGCCCGGCGAGGGCGGCCAGTTGCCCGGCCACAAGGTCTACCCGTGGATCGCGAAGACCAGGTATTCCACGCCCGGTGTGGGGCTCATCTCACCGCCGCCGCACCACGACATCTACTCGATCGAGGACCTGGCCCAGCTCATCCACGACCTGAAGAACGCCAACCCCGCGGCCCGGGTCCATGTCAAGCTGGTCGCGGAAGTCGGCGTCGGCACTGTTGCGGCCGGCGTCTCCAAGGCGCACGCCGACGTGGTGCTTATCTCCGGGCACGACGGCGGCACCGGGGCCGCCCCGCTGACCAGCCTCAAGCACGCGGGCGCGCCATGGGAGCTCGGGCTGGCCGAGACCCAGCAGCCGCTGCTCCGTGGCGGCCTGCGGGACCGGATCGTGGTCCAGGCCGACGGCCAGCTCAAGACGGGCCGGGACGTCATCATCGCCACCCTGCTCGGGGCCGAGGAATTCGGCTTCGCCAGCGCGCCGCTCGTGGTCGCCGGCTGCGTGATGATGCGGGTCTGCCACCTGGACACCTGCCCGGTCGGCGTGGCCACGCAGAACCCGGAGCTGCGCAAGCGGTTCACCGGCAAGCCGGAGTTCGTGGTGAACTTCTTCGAGTTCATCGCGCAGGAGGTCCGCGAGTACCTGGCCGCGCTCGGATTCCGCACCATGGAGGAGGCGGTCGGCCGGGCTGACCGGCTCGACACCGTCCGCGCGGTCGGCCACTGGAAGGCCTCCGGGCTCGACCTGAGCCGGGTGCTGCGGGTGCCCGAGCTGCCGGCGGGGGCGGCCCGCAGGAACACCACACGGCAGGACCATGGGATCGAGCGGGCCCTCGACAACACGCTCATCCAGCTCGCCGAGGGTGCGCTGCAGGACGGCACCGCTGTCGCGCTTGAGCTGCCGGTCCGCAACGTCAACAGGACTGTCGGCACCATGCTCGGCTACGAGGTGACGAAGCGCTGGGGCGGCGAGGGACTGCCCGACGACACCATTCACGTGCGCTTCCGCGGTTCAGCGGGGCAGTCGTTCGGTGCCTTCCTGCCCCGCGGTATCACCTTGCGGCTGGCCGGTGACGCCAATGACTACCTGGGCAAGGGGTTGTCGGGTGGCCGGATCATCGTGGCCCCGGACCCGGACGCGACGTTCGCCGCCGAGGAGCAGATCATCGCGGGCAACGTGATCGGCTACGGCGCGACGGACGGCGAGCTCTTCCTGCGCGGCGTGGTGGGCGAGCGGTTCTGCGTCCGGAACTCGGGCGCCACCGCCATCGCCGAGGGCACCGGGGATCACGGCTGCGAGTACATGACCGGCGGCACCGTGGTAGTCCTCGGCCGGGTCGGGCGGAACTTCGCGGCCGGCATGTCCGGCGGCGTCGCCTACCTGCTCGACCCCAAGCCGCTGCGGGTGAACACCGAGATGGCGGACCTTGAGCCGCTGGCCGAAGGCGATGCGGCGCTCCTGCGCGGCCTGGTCGAACGGCACCTCGTGGAGACGGGCTCAGCGGTGGCGGCCCGGCTGCTCGCCGACTGGGACGCGGCGTTGCCCCGGTTCGGCAAGGTCATGCCCAAGGACTACAAGCGGGTGCTGGATGCCGCGCGCCTGGCTGAGCGTGAGGGCCGCGACGTCGACGAGGCCGTCATGGCCGCGGCGCACGGCTGAGGGGGGCATCATGGCTGATCCCAAGGGATTCATGACGACGCGGCGGGAAACACCGGCCCGTCGGCCGGTGGACGTCCGGATCCAGGACTGGCACGAGGTCTACACCGAATTCGCCCACAGCAAACTGGAGAAGCAGGCTGGGCGCTGCATGGACTGTGGTATCCCGTTCTGCCATCAGGGGTGCCCGCTGGGGAACCTGATCCCGGAATGGAACGACCTGGTCTGGCGGCGGGACTGGCGCGAGGCGGCGGAGCGGCTGCACGCGACCAACAACTTCCCGGAGTTCACCGGGCGGTTGTGCCCGGCGCCGTGCGAGACCGCATGCGTTCTCGGCATCAACGCCGACCCGGTGACGATCAAGCAGGTCGAGGTGGAGATCATCG
>DAIRVB010000706.1:0-2140 GCA_036803065.1 Streptosporangiaceae bacterium | reverse complement strand
CGAACCAGGTGCCAGCCCGGCCGATCCCGCTCTGGATCTCATCGATCACCAGCAATGCCCCGGCCGCATCGCAGGCATCCCTGGCCGCCCGCAGGTACCCGGCCGGCGGCGGCACCACGCCGGCCTCCCCCTGGCACGGCTCGAGGAACACCGCCGCGCAATCCGGCCCGGTAGCTGACCGCAGCGCGGCCGCGTTCCCGTAAGGCACGAACCGAACATCAATCCCGAATGGCCCGAACGGTTCACGGATGGAACTCTTGCCGGTGAGCGCGAGTGCCCCCATGGTCCGCCCATGGAACCCGTTTTCGGCGGCCACGATGACCGGGCGCCCGGCGCCCTGCTGACGCCGGACCAGCTTGATGGCGGCCTCGTTGGCCTCGGTGCCCGAGTTGGTGAAGAACACGCGCCCATCGGCCAGGCCGGGCTGGCCGGGTGCCAGCAAGGTCAGCAGGCGCTCGGCCAGCGCGACCTCGGGTTCATGCAGGCACAGGTTGGACGTGTGCGCGATGGCGCGCACCTGGCGGGTCACCGCCGCCACGATCGCCGGGTGCGCGTGGCCGAGCGAGCTCACCGCGATCCCCGCGATCAGGTCGGTGTACTCACGGCCGTCGGCGTCCCAGACCCGGCAGCCCTCACCACGGACGAGGGCGACGGGCGGCGTGCCGTAGTTGGGCATGAGCGCGGCCTCGAACCGGGCCTGCAGCCGCTCCGTGGCGGTCATGACGCTGCCCCGTCCGGGACGACCATCGTGCCGATGCCCGAGTCGGTGAAGATCTCCAGTAGCACCGCGTGCGGCAGGCGCCCGTCCAGCACGTGTGCCTGGGGGACCCCACCGCGGACCGCGCGCAGGCAAGCCTCCATCTTCGGGATCATGCCAGCGCTGAGGCTGGGCAGCAGGGCTTCTAGCTCAGTGGCCTGAAGCAGGCTGATCACATCATCCGCACTGGCGGAATCGCCGGGCTGCCAGTTCGCGTACAAGCCTTCAACGTCGGTGAGCACCACCAGCTTGATCGCGTTCAGCGCGACGGCCAGTGCGGCGGCCGCCGTGTCGGCGTTGACGTTGTAGATCTCGCCGTCCGTCCCGCGCGCGACGCTCGAGACCACGGGCACCCGGCCGTCATCCAGGAGCACCCGGACCGCACCCGGGTTCACCGTGTCAATCTCGCCGACCAGGCCGAGGTCCACGGGCTCCCCGTCCACGATGGCGCCCCGGCGACTGGCGGTGAACAGGTTGGCGTCCTCGCCGGACATGCCCACCGCGAACGGCCCGTGCCGGTTGATCAGACCGACCACGTCCCTGTTCACCTGGCCGGTGAGCACCATGCGCACGACATCCATGGTCTCCGGGCTGGTAACCCGCAGTCCGGCCCGGAACGTGGTGGGCACGCCGAGCCGTTCGAGCTGGGCGGAGATCTGCGGGCCACCGCCGTGCACCACGACTGGCCGCAGCCCTGCGTATCGCAGGAACACGACGTCCTGGGCGAAGCCGAGCCGGAGCGCCTCGTCGGCCATGGCATGCCCGCCGTACTTGATCACGATGGTCTGCCCGTGGAACCGGTCCAGCCACGGCAGCGCCTCGATGAGGGTGGCCGCCTTCTCCAGTGAGGTCGCGGTCGCCGTCATGTCGAGTACGCCGTGTTCTCGTGCACGTAGGCGACGGTCAGGTCGGTGGTCCGGATCGTGGCGGCGTGCGGCCCCGCGGAGAGATCCACGGTGATGGTCACGTCCCTGGGTTGCAGGTCCACCTTGGACCGGTCATCGCCCACGCAGCCGTTCCGGCAGACCCAGACACCGTTGATCGCCACACTGAGGCGATCGGCCTCGAAGGCCGCGTCGGTCGTGCCGACCGCGGCGAGCACCCGTCCCCAGTTCGGGTCCTGCCCGGCGATGGCGCACTTGAGCAGGGCGGAGCGGGCCACGGCGCGCCCGGCGGTGACGGCGTCGTCCTCACTGGCCGCGCCGACCACCTCGACAGCGATCGCCTTGCTCGCGCCCTCGGCGTCCGCCTGCAACTGGCGGGCCAGTTCTGCGCACACCCCGGTGAGCGCGCCGGCGAACTCGTCCGGATCCGGGCTGACCCCGGCCGCGCCGCTGGCCAGCAGCAGCACGGTGTCGTTGGTGGACATGCAGCCGTCGGTGT
>DAIRVB010000705.1:0-2142 GCA_036803065.1 Streptosporangiaceae bacterium | reverse complement strand
CCCGGAGTTCCTGCCGGACGGAGCCTGCTGCTTCCTGTCCAGACGGCCCGGGCCGGCCAGTGGAACACCGCGGGCCGCCGGCGATAAGGAGCAGCCCGCGCTGTGGCTGCTGCCACCGGGCGGCGGGGAGGCCAGCCGGATCGTGGCGCTCTCCAGCGGGGTGACCGGCCTGGCTACGGCCAGCAACGCCATGCGCGTGGCGCTCGCCTCGCCGGTGCTGCCCGGGGTGACGGGCGTCGGCCAGGATGCCGAGCGGCGTCAGGCCCGCAGCGACGCCGGCGTCACCGCGATCCTGCACGAGGCCGCCCCGGTCCGGTACTGGGACCATGACCTGGGTCCGGGCGAACCGCGCCTGCTGCTGGCCGGGGTCGGTGACGACCAGGCCGAGCCGCGGGATCTCACGCCCGGGCCCGGGCGCGCACTGGACGAGCAGCATTTCGAGCTGACCCCGGACGGCCGGCTCGCCGTCACCGGATGGGCCGTCTGGGACGACGCCGGGAACAGGCGGACCGACCTGCTCGCCATCGACTGCGCGACCGGCGAGCGCAGCACCCTCCTGTCGGCCCCCGGCTTCGATTTCCGCGATCCGCGCATTTCGCCGGACGGCAGGTGGGTGCTGTGCACCCGGGAGACGCACGAGACGTACGAGGCCCCAGGGGATGTCACGCTGCTTATCGTGCCGCTGGCGGGCAGCGGGCCAGCCGGTGCCGTGGACCCGGCAGGAACTGCGGGGAGTGACGGCGCGGCCGCAACCGGCGGTGCCGGGCCGGAGGTCCTGCTCGCTGGTCTCGACCGCTGGCCCGTCTCCGCGGCATGGGCTGCTGAGAATCGTTGCGTATATTTCACGGCCGATGAACAGGGCCGCTGCCCCGTCTTCCGCGCCGACCGCGACACCGGTGCGATCACGAAGATCACCACTGACGACGCCGCCTATTCCAGCCTGATCCCGTCACCGGACGGGCGGTTCCTCTATGCGCTGCGGGCGGCGGTGGACAGCCCGCCCGCGGCGGTCCGCATCGACCTCGTCACCCCCGGCGCGCAGCCGCAGCGGCTGGCGGGACCGGCCGGGCCGCCGGAACTCCCCGGCCGGCTGACCGAGATCGAGACGGTGGCCGGCGGCGCGACGATCCGTGGCTGGCTTGCGCTGCCTGCTGACGCGTCGGCCAGCGCGCCCGCACCCCTCCTGCTGTGGGTGCACGGCGGCCCGCTGGCCAGCTGGAATTCGTGGTCGTGGCGGTGGAACCCGTGGCTGATGGTGGCCCGCGGCTACGCGGTGCTGCTGCCCGACCCGGCGCTGTCCACTGGGTACGGCCGCGACTTCATCGCCCGCGGTCACGGCGAGTGGGGCGGCCGGCCGTATACCGACGTGATGGCCATCACCGACGCCGCGGTGGCGCGGCCGGACATTGACGAGACGCGCACCGCCATGATGGGGGCTCGTTCGGCGGCTACATGGCCAACTGGATCGCGGGCCACACCAGCCGGTTCCGTGCCATCGTCAGCCACGCGAGCCTCTGGGCGCTGGACCAGATGTTCGGGACAACCGACGCACCCGCCGAGTGGCGCCGGCATTTCGGCAGCCCGCTGACCCAGCCGGAGCGTTACGAGGCCAACTCGCCGCACCTGCACGCCGCGAGCATCGTCACCCCGATGCTGGTGATCCACGGCGACAAGGATTACCGGGTGCCGATCGGCGAGGCGTTGCGCCTGTGGACCGACCTGGCGGGGGTGCGTGGTGGCCTGGCGGGGGCGAAGTTCCTGTACTTCCCGGACGAGAACCACTGGGTTCTCACCCCGGGTAACGCCGTCATCTGGTACGAGACCGTGCTGGCTTTCCTGGCTCAGCACGTCCTCGGCGAGCCGTGGCGCCGCCCCAGCCTCCTGTGACGATCCTCCGCGCTCCCGCGCCGGCCCCCTGCGCCCGGATTTCCATGAGGCGGTGGATCGGGGGCTGCCAGCGACCCCCGATCCACCGCGATCATGGAATTGGCCCTGCCTGGGTTCAGAGGAGGCTCAGAAGTTCTGCCGAGAGCGCTGAGAATCCCGCGCGGCATGCTTCCTGTATCGACAACGACCGGCGGAACCGCTGCCGGCGGACTCGGAGGAGGCAACTGTGAACGCCCTGGTCCTGGCCAATTTCCC
>DAIRVB010000704.1:0-2144 GCA_036803065.1 Streptosporangiaceae bacterium | reverse complement strand
GCACTGACATGACCGCACCGGCGCGCCCCGTCCCCCGGCTACGGATCAGCCCTGCAGCGGCCAGAAGAACCAGAACAACGGCCCTCAACGCCTCCGGGCTGCTGGTCGCCCTGCTCACGCTGTTCCCGATCTTCTGGATGATCTCCACGGCCTTCAAGCCGTCCCAGGAGATTTACTCGCTGACGCCGCACTTGCTGCCAGCCCACCCCACCCTCGGCAATTTCACCCAGGTGATGAGTGGCCAGGCGTCCGGCATCGGATCGGTCTGGCTGTTCTTCCGCAACAGCCTCGCCGTCACGATCACGACCGTCGTCCTGGCCTCGCTGGTCTCGCTGCTCGCCTCGGTCGCGGTGGCCCGGTTCCGGTTCCGGTTCCGGGCCTCCTACCTGATCATGCTCTTGATCGTGCAGATGATTCCCGCGCAGGCACTCGTCATCGCGCTGTTCCTCGACTTCAATCGGCTCGGCCTGCTGCAGAGCCTGAGCGGCCTGGTGCTCGTCTACACCGCGCAGGCACTCCCCGTCTCGATATGGATGCTGCGCAACTTCGTCGCCACGGTGCCCAGGGAACTCGAGGAGGCCGCGGCGGTGGACGGGGCCGGGCCGATGCGCATCTTCTGGCGCATCCTGTTCCCCCTCGTCGCCCCGGGCCTGGTGGCGACCAGCATCTTCTCGTTCATCACCGCCTACAACGAGTTCATCGTGGCGCTCACGTTCCTGGGCCAGGCGCACTCGGACTACACCCTGCCGATCTACGTGACCTATTTCTTCAACCGCGGCGGCGCGGCATGGGGCCCGATCATGGCCGCCTCCACCCTGTACACGATCCCCGTGGTGGCGTTCTTCCTGCTGGTGCAGCGGCGCCTCGCGGCAGGCCTGGTCGCCGGGGCGGTGAAGGGGTGAGCGCTGACTTGTCCGCCGACCCGGCGCTTTCCAAGCTCGCCGACGCGATCCTGATCCCCCCGTTCCCCGGGCCGGACGTGCCCCGCTGGGTGCTCGCCGCGCTGGAACGCGGCCTGGCCGGGGTGACCGTGTTCGGCCCCAATATCGCCGACCCGGAGCAGGTCGCCAAGCTCACCGCCCAACTGCGGTCGGCGGGCGGGGTGCCGCTGATCGCCATCGACGAGGAAGGCGGCGATGTCACCAGGATCGCCCACCTGACCGGGAGCCGGTACCCGGGAAATGCGGCGCTCGGCGCGGTCGACGACGTGGCCCTTACCGCGGATGTCTACCGGGCCCTCGGCACGGACCTCGCGGCTCTCGGCTTCAACGTGGATCTGGCCCCGTCCGTGGACGTGAACACCGCCGCGGACAATCCGGTGATCGGCACCAGGTCCTTCGGCGCCGATACCGGCCTGGTGTCCAGGCACGCCGGGGCGGCGGTCAGCGGGCTGCAAGCGGCGGGGGTGGCCGCGTGCGCGAAGCATTTCCCCGGGCACGGCAGCACGCGGCTGGACACCCACGACACCCTGGTCACCGTCGAGGCCAGCCTCGAACTGCTGACCCGCCGGGATCTGCCGCCGTTCACCGCGGCCATCAAGGCCGGCGTCCGTTGCGTGATGCCGGGCCACCTCCGGGTGCCCGAACTCACCGGCGACCTGCCCGCGACGCTGTCGGTGGCCGCGCTGACCGGGCTGCTCCGCGGTGAGTGGGGATTCTCCGGCGTGATCATCTCCGATGCGCTGGAGATGCGCGCGGTCAGCGGGCGGTACGGCATTCCCGAGGCGGCCGTCCGGGCCGCAGCCGCCGGCACCGACCTGCTCTGCCTGGGCCGCGACCAGAGTGAGGACAGCTATCTCGCGGTCCGTCACGCGCTCTGCGCGGCCGTCGGCACGGGCCGGCTGCCGGCGGCGCGACTGGAAGAGGCGGCGGCCCGCGTGGCGGACCTGCGCGCCTGGCTCGCCAGCGCCGGCCCCGCGGCGGCCAGTGGTGCCCCAGCGAGCACCGCGCCCAGCGAACGTGCCCAGGTGGGGCTGCGGGCAGCACGCCGGGCCGTGCAGGTGTCGGGTCCGGTGCGCCCGCTCACCGACCCGGTCGTGATCGAGGTGTCCGGGCGGGAGAACATCGCCGTGGGGGGCGTTCCGTGGGGTCTGGGTCCCTGGCTGCCCGCCGCCGCTATCCAGCGGGTGCCGGCCAGCCTGGCCG
>DAIRVB010000703.1:0-2165 GCA_036803065.1 Streptosporangiaceae bacterium | reverse complement strand
TCAAGAGCCCGCGGTTTTTCGTTCGCTGTCCGGCGGCTGGCCGCTATAGCCTCCTGGCGGGACGCCAGGACGGAAGGTGATGCGCGGTGAGTCGCCGCGGCTGGGTGCTGTTCACGACGATGAGCGTGATCTGGGGTGTGCCCTACCTGCTCATCAAGGTGGTGGACGACGGGGGTGTCTCCGTGCCGGTCCTGGTGTTCGCGAGGGTCGGCGTGGGCGCCGCGCTGCTGTTGCCGGTCGCGCTGCGCCGCCGCCAGCTGAGCGCGCTGCGGCCGTACTGGCGGTGGCTCGCGGTCTTCGCGGTCGTCGAGATCATCGCACCGTGGTTCTTCCTCTCCGACGCGGAGCGGCATCTGTCCAGTTCGCTGAGCGGTCTGCTGATCGCCTCCGTCCCGATCATCGGTGCCGTGCTGGTCAGGCTGATCGGTGACCCAGAGCGGCTCACCCCCGTGCGCCTGGGCGGCCTGCTGCTCGGTCTCGGCGGGGTGGCCCTGCTGGTCGGGCCGAGCGCGAACGGCGGCAACTGGTGGTCAATCATTGAGGCGCTGCTCACTGCGCTGGGATATGCGATCGGACCGCTGGTCGCGAACCGCAAGCTCAAAGACGCGCCGAACCCCGGGGTGATCGCCGTCTGCCTGACCGCAGCGACCGTCGCCTATGCCCCCGCGGCGGCGCTGACCTGGCCGGACACCATGCCGTCGGCGCGTGTGCTGGCTGCGCTGGCCGCCCTCGCCGTGGTCTGCACGGCGGTGGCGTTCCTCCTGTTCTTCCGGCTTATCGCGGAGGTGGGCCCGGCGCGCGCGACCGTGATCACCTACGTCAATCCCGCGGTGGCCGTGGCCCTGGGCGTGTCGGTGCTCGGCGAGCCGCTGACTCCGGAGATCGTGGCCGCGTTCGCGCTGATCCTGGCCGGGTCGGTGCTGGCGACCCGTTCTGGCCTGCGCCGCACAGGGCCGGCCGGTGATGTCCCGGTGCGCGACCAGCAGGCCCGGCTAGAATCGCCCGGGTGATTGACCTACGGGCTGCCCGCCGAGAGCCGGACCGCTACCGGGCCGCCCTCGCCCGCCGCGGCGCCGCCGCCGATTTCGATTCCCTGCTCGACGCCGACCAGAAATGGCGGGAGCTGACCGAGCGCGCGGAGGCGCTGCGCGCGGCTCAGAAGCGCTTGTCCCGGGGAACCAAGCCCAGCGAGCAGGAGATCGCCGAGCTGCGGCAGCTCAGGGACGAACTGGTCAAGGCCACGGCGCAGCAGGCCGAGGCCGAGCGGGAGCGTCAGGAACTGCTCTACCGCGTCCCCAACCTGCCTGACCCCACCGCCGCGGACGGGATGGCCGAGGAGGACGCGGAAACCGTCCGCACCTGGGGCGAGCCGCCGGCGTTCAGCTTCGAGCCCCGCGAGTCCACCGAACTTGGCTCTCCCCGGGGCTGGATCGACATGGCCAGGGGCGCCCGGCTGTCGGGATCCAGGTTCGCCTACCGGATCGGGGACGTGGCCCTGGCCGAGATGGCGCTCTACCGGTTCGTCCTCGACCGGCTGGCCGCCAAGGGGTTCCTGCCGGTGCTGCCACCGGTCCTGGTCGGCGAGGCCGCCATGTACGGAACTGGCTTCCTGCCCACCGAGGAGTCCAACCTCTACCACCTCGAAAAGGACGACCTGTACCTGACCGGGACCTCCGAGGTGGCGCTGGCCGGGATCCACGCCGACGAGCGGCTTGAGGAAGCGGATCTGCCCGCCAGGTACGCGGCCTTCAGCACGAACTTCCGGCGCGAGGCCGGCGCGGCGGGCAAGGACACGAAGGGCATGTTCCGGGTACACCAGTTCGACAAGGTGGAGATGTACGTCTACTGCGTGCCGGAACAGTCCGCGGACATCCACGAGCAACTGCTCGCGCACGAGGAGGAGATCGTCCAGGCGCTGCGGCTCCCGTACCGGGTGATGAACATCCCCGTCGGCGACCTGGGCGCACCCGCCGCGAAGAAGTACGACATCGAGGCGTGGTTCCCGGCCCAGCAGCGCTACCGGGAGATCACCTCGTGCTCGAACACCACCGACTACCAGGCGCGGCGGCTGAACGTCCGGTTCCGCCGCGACGGGAAGCTGGAGTTCGCTCACACGCTCAACGGGACCGGGGCCACCGCCCGGGTGCTGCTGTCGATCATGGAGA
>DAIRVB010000702.1:0-2177 GCA_036803065.1 Streptosporangiaceae bacterium | reverse complement strand
TCGCTTTCCTGCCCGCCGGCGGCCGTACCGCCGCTGCCGTCGGCACTGGTGTGCGCGGTCCCGGCGGATCGTGTCCCCGCTAACGCCTCATCGTCGTAGGGCGGAGCCGAGTCAGGCACGGCACACAGGCGCACCGCGGCGGGGTCCGGCAGCGGCCGTCCGGCCTCACGCTGGCACCCCTGCCGCCTGGTTTTCCTTATCTCCGGTTTGGGTGTCGGGCGGGGCTGCCGTGCGCCGGGCTCCAGCGTCGGCCCAGTCCGGCCCGTCCCGGGCTCCGGTGTCGGCCGGGGTTGTCGTGCTCCGGGCTCGGGCGTCGGGCGGGGCTGCCGTGCCCCGGGCTCCGGTGTCGGCCCGGTCCGGCCCGTCCCGGGTGGCGGAGAAGGCGGCGTGGGCATGGGACCTCCTGGGGAAATCAGCGGCGTGTCGCGGTCTCGCGGCGGATGCGTCCGCCTGGCGGGCCAGGCTTGGGCTCCGCCGCTTGATGGTGTTTTACCGCCTGCCGGTGACAATTTTCGGCGCGGGCCACGTGACCAGCGCGGTAGCGCGCACCTGGACAGCGGAGCACGGCGTTGCTCTGGCCGCCGCCCATGGGCTTGCCGGCTTCGACCGCGCCGGAGTGACGGGCCGGTTGTCGAGAACCTCGTCACAGCGTCGACACCTGGGTGTGCGGCGACACCGTGGCCGCCCGACCAGAGAGGATGGAGCAATGCGATTCATGCTGCTGCAGAACTACGGACAGGTCGAGTCGGACTGCCAGCCCATGATGGAGTGGACCCCTGGGGACATCAAGGCCCACATCGAGTTCCAGCATGCGCTGAACCAGGAGCTCGCCGAGAGTGGCGAACTGGTTGACGCACAGGGCCTGGCCGGGCCCGAGCTGGCCAAGTTCGTGGTGTCGGACGGGGCAAGTGCCCCGGTAATCACTGACGGCCCGTTCCCCGAGGCGAAGGAACTGCTCGCCGGCTACCGGATGGTGGACGTCGAGACGGCCGCGCGGGCCATCGAGATCGCCGCCCAGGCGTCGGCCGCGCCCGGGCCGAACGGGGTGCCGATCCGCCAGCCCATCGAGGTGCGCGAGGTGATGAGCGCCCCCGACCCTGAGGTGTGAATACCGCCGCGAACACCGAGGGCCTGCTGCGCGAACTGGCGCCGCGGGTCCTCGGTGCGGTCGTCCGCCGCTATGGCGACTTCGCTGACGCCGAGGACGCCGTCCAAGAGGCTCTCATCGCCGCCGCCGCCACATGGCCTGCCAGCGGGGAACCGGACAACCCGCTGGGATGGCTCATCCGGGTGGCCAGCCGCCGCATGGCCGATCAGCACCGCCGCGACGACGCCCGCCGCCGGCGGGAAGAGCTGGCTGCCTCGTGGTCGCTGGCAAGCCCCAGCCCAGTTCCGGGGCGCGACGACACGCTGATCCTGATGTTCATGTGCTGCCACCCCTCTCTTCCGCCAGCGTCGGCGATACCACTCACGCTGCGGGCGGTCGGCGGCCTGACCACCCGAGAGATCGCCACCGCGTTCCTCGTTCCCGAGGCCACCATGGCCCAGCGGATCAGCCGGGCCAAGGCCAAGCTCAAGGCGTCGGGCGAGCCGTTCACTCTCCCGCCCCCGAGCGAGCGCGCCGAACGGCTGCGGTCAGTGCTCCATGTCCTCTATCTCCTCTTCAACGAGGGCTACGCCAGCAGCAGCGGCCCCGACCTGACCCGCAGCGATCTGTCCGGTGAGGCCATCCGGCTGGCCCGAAGTGTGCGCGGCGGCCTGCCTGAGGACCCCGAGGTCGCTGGCCTGCTCGCGCTCATGCTGCTCACCGACGCCAGGCGCGCTGCCCGCACCCGCAACGACGGGGAGTTGGTCCCGCTCGCCGAGCAGGACCGCACCCTCTGGGACCGGAGTCTCATCGCGGAGGGGGTGGCTCTCGTCACCGAGGCCCTGAAACGCGGGCAGGTGGGCGAGTACCAGGTCCAGGCCGCCATCGCGGCCATCCACGACCAGGCTGCCCGTCAGGCCGACACCAACTGGTCGGAGATCGTGTCTCTTTATGGCCTCCTCGAACGGATGACCGGCAACCCGATGGTGACCCTCAACAGGGCCGTGGCCGCCGCCATGGCGCACGGGCCGACCGCTGGCCTCGCGCTGCTCGACGGTCTCAGCGAGCGGCTCGGCGACCACCACCGGCT
>DAIRVB010000701.1:0-2180 GCA_036803065.1 Streptosporangiaceae bacterium | reverse complement strand
CCCGAAGGTCTGGCTGCCGACCCGGGCGGCCACCGCGGGGCGGTCCATCTTCGGGCAGCCGGAAGGTTTCCAGCCAGTAACGGGCATAAGAGCGCATCGCATCACGGACCAGCGCGTCCATCTGCTCGTCGGTACGAGCCGGGCCTGCGACCCGCCCCAGGTTCATCCGCAGCTGGCGCACCGCCGGGCCGCCGCGCGCGGTCGCGGCGTCAGCGGCAGCCCGAAACGAGCGGCTCGTGATCGGCGCGGGGACGCTGCTCAGCACCTCCCAGCCGGCGGCGAAGCCGGCTCCGGCGATCTGCTTGCGCAAGCCGGCGATCACGCCGGCCCACACCGCCCGGACTGCGCCCCCGTCGTGACCGCCTGCCGGTGCGGCCTGACAGTCATTGACCAGGCCGCACGGGCTGGCTTTCGGGCGGCGGGGCGGGCTGCAGGTTCCAGGTGACGCCGGTGAGCTGCTGCGATACGTCCCATAGCCGCCGTGCTGTCTCCTCGTTTTTGGCCGCCGCGGCCGGCTCCACTCCGGCCGGGTAACCGCGCATCTCGGCGAATCCGCCCGGGCCGTAGAACCGGCCGCTGCGGGCGGCCGGGTCGACGGCGGCATACAGTTCGGGGAGCGCGCCCATCTCAGCGCTCTGGGCGATGAGCCGGTTGCTGACCTTCATCAGCTGCTTGCTCAGGCCGGTCGGCCCGCTGCTTTGCAGGTTGGTGGCCGAGTACCCGGGGTGGGCGAGCACCGAGCGGACCGCAATCCCGGCCGCGCCCACCCGACGGTCGAGCTCGAGGCCGAATAGCACGTTGGCGAACTTGGACTGCTGGTAGAAAGCCCTCGGCGAGTAGGACCGCTCCCCGGTCAGGTCATCGAAGTGGATCGACCCGCCCTTGTGCTCGGAGGAGCTGACCGTGACCACCCGCGCGTCCTGGCCGCGGCGGATCACATCGAACAGCAGCCCGGTCAGTGCGAAGTGACCGAGATGATTGGTCGCAAACTGGGATTCGAAGCCCTGGGGGGTGAGCCGCCGCGGTGGGTACATCACCCCGGCGTTGTTGATGAGCACGTCCACAGCGATCCCGTCACCCAGGATCGCTGCCGCGAAGGCCCGCACGGAGTCCAGGTCGGCGAGGTCCAGCGCCCGGAATTCGATGGCGGCGCCTGGCTGCGCGGCCTTGAGCCGGGCGACGGCATCGCGCCCCTTCGCCTCGCTGCGGGTGGCGAGCACCACCCGGCCGCCATGGGCAGCCAACTGGCGGGTGGTCTCGAATCCCAGGCCGCTGCTGGCGCCGGTCACGATGAAAGTGCGGCCGGACTGATCAGCGATCCGGTCTGCGGTCCAGCGATCCATGTGTGCTCCTCACTGCTGTATGGAGCGTGCGGGCGCGCCTAGCCTGGTCAGCGCGCTCATCGCCTGGTCCAGGAGGTCCGGCAGGGGGACGGCGCCGCCGGTGGCGGTCCACACGTCGGCCGCCGCGTTGAGGCAGCCGAGCGCGGCAGCAACCATGGCACGGGGCCGCGGGTCGGGCGCTTCGCTGGGGATGCCGAGCCGGCGGGCGACCTCGGGCGCCAGCAGGTCCTGCCAGCCCAGCTGCTTGCCCAGCTGGCGGGCCTTGAGCGACGGGGTGTCGTGCAGCATCCGGCTCATGGTCAGGCCCTGCTCCGGCAGAACGTCGCCCTCCTCGATGAGCAGGTCGAAAGCATGCCGCAGCGCCTCCCACGCAGGCTCCGCTGCGGGCCGCGCGGTGAGCGCGTCCAGAACCCGCTGGCCGAGCTCTTCGAGGTGGCCGAGCACGACGTCCTCTTTCGTAGCGAAGTAGCGGAAGAAGCTGGTCCGTGACAGGCCCGCCTCAGCGGCGATCTGCTCGACCGTGGTCTTCTCGAACCCCTGCTCCAGGAACAGCCGCATGGCGACGGCTGCTATCTCGGCCCGCACGGCACGGGTTGCCCGGTTACGCAGCGTCGGCGGCGCGTGAAGAGGGGCCGTGGCTGGTTGCGGTGTGGTGACCATGTCCCTGATACTACACCATTCCGGATTCGGTACTCAGTACCGTCTATGGTGTACAGTTCCAGGTATTACCTCATCAGGGAGTGCCATGAATCACCTGGAAGCACCACGCAATGTTGTGGTCGTCATCGGTGCCGGCGGGATGGGACTGGCGGTGGCACGGCGCCTGGCCGCCGGGCG
>DAIRVB010000700.1:0-2186 GCA_036803065.1 Streptosporangiaceae bacterium | reverse complement strand
GCGGCGGCAATCCGGAGGCTCATGCAGCGAACGCTGACCAAGACGGCTGGCCGCACGCTCCTGTGCTGCTGCACTGCTGCAGGACTCAGAGCCCGGCGGCCTTCGGCCCTCTCGGTAACGAGCTCATTCTCTTCCCTCTCTTCGCCTTGTCTCCGCCTCCAGGCTGGCGCGCCCCCATGATCCTGGGCCAGGGGCCGAACGGCCCGCCGGCCGGGGACCTCGGACGCCATTCGGGCCCTGCCGTCCTCGCTGCCGCGATTGTTGCGTGACGGCGTTACCCGCAAGCTCGCCAGGTGACATCGGTCCCCGTGGCGAAGGTTCTATGACCCTGGCGGATGCCTGCTGGCGGGCGAGAGCCTGGAGATGACGGCGGGATCCTCACGCCTGATATCTGTGTTGATGGGGAGGCGTCATGAACGCTCGACCTGACCTCGGCCAGCTGGGCTTGTCCGCGGGCAAGAAGGCCCGCCTGCACCACATCCTTTACCAGCACGGGCTACGCAACGGAACCGCGCTCTTCCTGCCCTACGACCAAGGGCTTGAGCACGGCCCGCGCGACTTTTTCGCCAACCCGGCCGCGAGTGACCCGAAGTACATCATCGGGCTCGCCCTGGAAGGCGGCTTCAACGGCATCGCGATCCAGATCGGGCTCGCGGAGAAGTTCTACTGGGACTACGCCGGTGAGGTGCCACTGGTATTGAAGCTCAACGGCAAGACCGACATCGCGTCGGGGATCGACCCGCTGTCCCCGGTCAACGCGACCGTGCAGGACGCGGTCCGGCTCGGCGCCGACGCGGTCGGCTACACGCTGTATGTCGGCTCTCCGGCGGCCGAACGCGACTTCGGGCAGTACCGCCAGGTGCGTGAGGACGCACTGCGGCTGGGCATGCCGCTGATCGTGTGGGCTTATCCGCGGGGGACCGCCATCGACGCCAAGGGTGGCAAGGACTCCTTTTACGCGGTGGACTACGCGGCCCGCACGGCCAGCGAGCTTGGTGCGGACGTGGTGAAGGTGAACTTCCCGCATCCGGAGAAGCGCACTGACGTGCCCGAGCCCTACCTGGCCGAGTTCTCCGCCCAGCTGGCCATCGACGCGGTGGTCAGGTCGGCCAACCGGACCCTGCTGCTGGTCTCCGGCGGGGAGCGCGCCGGGGATGAGGCCATGCTGGAGAAGGCCCGCCAGTCCATGGAGGCCGGTGCCACCGGCCTGATCTTCGGCCGCAACGTCTGGCAGCGTGAGCACTCCGAGTCGCTGCGTTTCGCCGGGCAGCTCAGGGAAATCCTCGCCAAGCACCCCTCAGCCTGACCGCCCGCCCGTCCTGGCCACGCGCTGACAGCCGGATTACCTGCACGGCAAATTCGAGGACACGTTGGCAGGAGAACGCCTGATGGACCTGAGTACGCACGGCCGCGCGCCCGGCACCGCCGTTGGCCGGGTCGGCCCGTCGCCACCTGACGGGCCGGCCGATCTGCTCGAACCGCTGGCGCAGCTGTTCCGGGACCTGCGTGCCTCACCCGGCGGCCTGTCCGGCCGTGAGGCGGCGCGCCGGCTGGAGGTATCCGGGCCGAACGAGCTGGCCCGGCGCGGGGGCCGGCGCTGGCCGGGTGAGCTGGCCGCGCAGTTCACCCAGCCGCTGGCCGTGCTGCTGGCGGTAGCCGCGGTGCTGGCCTGGGCCAGCGGGACACCGCGGCTGGGAATCGCGATCGCCGCGGTCATCGTGCTGAACGCTGGTTTCGCGTTCGCTCAGGAGATGCAGGCGGAAAAGGCCGTGGAGGCGCTGGCGGCGTTCCTTCCCGAGCGCGCCAGGGTGCTACGCGATGGCACGAGGCAGGAGATCGAGGCCCGGCTGCTGGTACCCGGCGACGTCTTGCTGATCGAGGAAGGGGAAAGCGTCTGCGCGGACGCACGCCTGATGACCGGCACTCTCGAGGTGGACATGTCGACGCTCACCGGCGAGTCCGTTCCGGTGACCCGCTCCGCCGGCCCAGCCGACCCCGGCGTGCCGCTGCTGCAGGCGGCCGACGTCGTGTTCAGCGGCACCACCTGCACCGGCGGTGAAGCCGAAGCCCTGGTCACCGCGACCGGGATGGGCACCGAACTGGGCCGGATCGCGGCTCTCAGCCAGCGCGCCGGGCGCAGCGAGAGCCCGCTGGAACATCAGGTCAAGCGGGCCACGATGCTGATC
>DAIRVB010000699.1:0-2192 GCA_036803065.1 Streptosporangiaceae bacterium | reverse complement strand
CGGACGCTGTCGGCGAGGCGGTCCTCGGTATAGCGGCTGCGGCAGGTGGCCTGGGCCCGCGCAGACCGCAGGACCAGGTGCGTGCCGTGGGCACGGTGATAACTGAGGAACTCCTCGGCTTGATCTCCCAGCATCGCCGACGCCAGCACGTCCGCGAAGATCCGCGGTTCATCATCGACGATCAGATGGGCTGCCCGCGCGGCGGCTGCGGTGAGCGCAGTATGGCTCGGATCTTCGTTGGTATTCACGCAGTGGACAATACCAATCGATATGTTTATCATATCACAAAAAGAAAAATAGCGTAAGGGCATTGGAATTACAATTCGGTTGCTCTGGATATGTTTCCCGGTGTTATCCAGTGCGGCCGTTGTTAGTCGGAGGGGAGTGGCATGGTCGAGTCGCCAACGGCGGGGGTGACCGTGGCCTGCTGTCAGATTGCGGCCCGGGTGGGCGAGCTGACGGCGAACCGGGCGGCCTGCCTGGACGTGGCGGCGCGGGCCGCCTGCCAAGGCGCGCGCATCGTCGTCCTGCCCGAACTGGCCAGCAGCGGCTATGTCTTCCGCGACCTGGCCGAAGCGCGCACGCTGGCCGAGCCGGTGGATGGCCCGACCGCCGCGCAGTGGGCGGCCCTGGCCGGCCGCCTCGGCATCACGCTGATCGGCGGCCTCTGCGAGCTGGGCGATGACGGCGCCCTGTACAACACCGCTGTTGTCGTCGCCGGCCCGGGCATCCTCGCCGCGTATCGCAAAGTCCACCTCTGGGACGCCGAGAAGCTGGTGTTCACGCCCGGTTCGCAGCCGCCGCCGGTCGTGCAGATCGGCGGGGCGCGGCTGGCCGTGATGATCTGCTACGACCTGGAGTTCCCCGAGTGGGTCCGGCTGCCCGCTCTGGCCGGGGCGCAACTGCTGTGCGCCCCGACGAACTGGCCGCTGTTTCCCCGTCCGGACGGGGAGCGGCCGATGGAGGTCGTGCGGGTGCAGGCGTCCGCGGCGATCAACCGGATGTTCATCGCGGCCTGCGACCGCGTCGGCCACGAGCGCGGCGTGGACTGGGTCGGCGGCTCGGCCATCATCGACCCGGACGGCTGGCCGCTGGCTGGCCCGGTGCCGGGCGACGAGGAGCGCATCCTGGTGGCGGTCTGCGATCTCGGCGCCGCCAACGACAAGCGGACCAGCGAGCGCAATGACGTTATGTCCGATCGCAGGCCCCAGCTGTATGGCGGGCTGGTCCAAGGGGGGCGGCTGAGCGTGGCCGAATCAGCCGCGATCGGCGCGACCGGTGCGGCCGTGCCTCAGGCGGGGCCGGTGGCCTCGAAGGCTTCGAGTGCCTCACCCGGGGTGTCGTAGTAAGCGTCGGGGCCCATGGCGGAGCTGATGCCGTAGCGGTCGAGTTGCTTGTGCACCGGGCCGAGGACATTGGCGACCACGAAGTGGATGTGCCGTTCGTGAAGTTCCCGGACGGCCTGGACCAGGAGCGTGGACGCCGTGTAGTCCACGTCGCCGATGGCCGCGCAGTCAAGAACGAACCACCGGATCGGGCTGCCCTGCCGGACGAGGGCCGTCAGATCCTCGAGAAGCCGGGATGCGTTGGCGTAGTAGAGGCTGGTGCCGAACCGGTAGACCACCAGTCCTGGCTCGGTCCGTGCGCCGGGCAGCACCGGGACGGCCTGCCAGTGCCCGGCGGACGACTTCACCAGCAAGCTGTTGCGGGGGTGGTAACTGTGCCTCAAGTGGTCGATGACGGAGGCGATGACGGCCAGCGCGATGCCGTTCTGGACGCCGATGACCACGACCGCGGCCGCGGTCAATACGGCGATGGCGAACTCGTGCCGGCGGACGGACAGGATCCGCCGCATCCCGTTGATGTCGATGAGCTCGACGGCGATCAGGAAGACCACCGCGGCCAGGGCGGCGATCGGCAGGTAGGCCAGAGGACCGGTGAGCAGGAGAAGGACGATGAGCACGACCGCGCTGGTGGTGAGCTGGGCCAGCTGGCTGCGGCCGCCCGCGCTGTCCACCATCTGGGTCTTGGTCGGGCTGCCGTTGACGACGAAGGTGCCGGAGAACGCGGCCGCGACGTTGGCGGCCCCCAGGCCGACCAGGTCGGTGTCCGCGCTGAACGGCTCCTCGTGTTTCACCGCGTAGGCGCGCGAGGTCGCCGCGCTGCTCACCGGCGGGCTGCTGCTGCTGGCC
>DAIRVB010000698.1:0-2195 GCA_036803065.1 Streptosporangiaceae bacterium | reverse complement strand
CCGCCGTCACGGCCTGCCGGTGGTGCTGGTGAACGTTACGGGCCGGGCACCCGGGCGCATCGAAGCCCCGTCCGGAGCCAGCCAGTCCGGCGCGACCCCGCCCCCGGACTGGGCCGATCTCCTCCCGGAGCTCGACGCACAGCCGGATGATCACCGGGTGACCAAGCGGCGGTGGGGCGCGTTCCACGGAACCTCACTCGACGCCCACCTGCAAGACCTCGGCGTCACCCAGATCGTCCTGGCCGGCATCTCGACCAGCGCGGGTGTTGAATCCACCGCACGCTCGGCCCACGAGCATGGGTACCACGTTGTCCTGGCCACCGACGCGATGACCGACTCCAATGCCGACTCGCACCACAACAGCGTCGAGCGGATTTTTCCCAGGCTCGGTGAGACCGCCACGACCACCGAAGTCCTCGAAATGCTCGAGAAAACCCGTTAATCCGGCGAGCCGGTCAGCGGCGGCGCAGGCGCTTGTCGCCGATCGCCGGTGATGCGGCCAGGTACCGGTGATGCGGCCAGGTAATTGTCAGCCGGGTTGAGTTCAGTCGGAACGTCGAGGCGCCGATCGCCCGCACCTTGCCCGAGCGGACCAGGTCGGAGAGGGCCGACAGCGTCTCGTCGATGTCCGTGGAGTGGTCCGGATCCTGCGCTTCATCCCTGCATTCCTCGTCCCCGGGGTCAGCCGGGTGCTACTTGTGGCGTCTGGCTCGCAGCACGGTGTCGTGAATCGTAACGGTGCGTCCGTCGGGGTCGGTGGCCGGCCGCGGCGCGGCCGTGTTGCTGATGACCTCCCATTCACCGGCGTCGAGATAAGCGATGACTTCATCGCCAGTGAAGTACAGCTCGGGCACGTGCGGGCGGGGCATCGTGGTCTGCTGGTCTGACGGGTGGTGGCCGACGATGAGCAGGGAGCCGCCCGGCGTGACCGACGCCGCCAGGCGCCGGAACAGTGTTTCTCGCGGCCCGGGCGGCAGGTGCATGTACTGGGCGGAGACCAGGTCGTAGCGGGCCGCGCCGGGGTCCCACGCGGCGAGGTCCGCGTGCCGCCAGTCGATGTGCTCGGCGATCTCAGCGCCTGCCTGGGCCGCGTGGGCGGCAGCGCGCTGCAGCGCGACGGTGGACAGGTCGACCGCGGTGACCTTCCAGCCGCGCTGAGCGAGCCAGATGGCGTCCGCGCCCTCGCCGCAGCCGACGTCCAGTGCCGTACCGGGAGAAAGCTGCGATGTCTCGCCGATCAGGTGGCTGTTGGGATTTCCGCTCCACAGCGAGCTATGGGAGCGGTAGCGCTCGTCCCAGAACGCCTGGTCGAACTGCTCAGGCACGGCGGATCCCTCTCCGTGGTGATGGGGGTGACTGGCCGGCGCGGGCAGCGAATCCCGGTAGCCGGTCACAGCCTGCCGGATGTCCTCGGCGATCAGGTCGGCATTGATGGCTGCCGCCGCCGTCACTCCCGCCGTCGCGGCCCCCGTGACCTGGGCCATGAGGTCGGCGGCATACTCGTTCATCAGCTGCTCCATCGTGACTACCTCCACGATGACCATGCACCTGCGGGGGGCAGTAGCGCAATCTCCGTTGCCACTATGGCAAACTCCGGGGATGGACGACGACCTGGACCAGATCGTCACGGCCGTGGGACCGCGGTTGCGCGCGCTGCGTCAGCAGCGGGACACCACGCTGGCTGATCTCTCCGCAGTGACCGGCATCTCCGTCAGCACCCTGTCGCGGCTGGAGTCCGGCCAGCGGCGGCCGAACCTCGAACTGCTGCTCCCGCTGGCCAAGGCCCACGGAGTCCCGCTGGACGAACTGGTCGGCGCACCACCCACCGGGGACCCCCGCATCCACCTTCGGCCGATCACCCGCCATGGGAGGACGATGGTCCCGCTGACCCGGCGGGCCGGCGGCGTGCAGGCTTACAAGCAGGTCATCCCCGCCAGTCAGCGCCCCCAGAAGCCCGAGACCCAGGTCCACGAGGGCTACGAATGGCTCTACGTCCTGAACGGGCGGCTGCGGCTCGTGCTCGGCGTGCAGGATCTGGTGCTATCGCCCGGCGAGGCGGCCGAGTTCGACACCCGCGTACCGCACTGGTTCGGCAGCGTCGGGAGCGAGCCCGTCGAGTTCCTCTGCCTGTTCGGCAGGCAGGGCGAGCGCGCGCACATCCGGGCCCGGCCGAAGGCCCCTAGCTCAGGTTGACC
>DAIRVB010000697.1:0-2195 GCA_036803065.1 Streptosporangiaceae bacterium | reverse complement strand
CTACAACGGACAACGCCCTCATCGCAGCCGCCAGCTCCGCCCGCCACGGCCCGACTGTCCGCCGACACTTTGCCTGGGCATGTGGGCGACGCTGGCTGTGGGCATGGAAGCGTTGAAGGAAGGCCCCGCCGGCGTGGCCGGCGGGGCCTGATGGTGGCCGTGTTGTCGTTGTGGTGCCCGGGTTGTCGCGGGCGTGGCTAGCGGGGGCTGCGGGCGGCCTGGTGGGTGATCTGGCCGGGCGGGCCGGCGGGTGGCTGGCCGTTTACCCGGGCCGGGGTGGTGATGCAGTCGGTGTACTCGGCGAGGTCGCTGAGGGTCACCGGCTCATCGCAGTGCGGGCACAGGCCGCCGGTGCCGGCTCGGCGGCAGAACAGCTGGCAGTCGGGACAGCGGCGTTCGCCGAGGTAGCTGGTCTCGCATTCGGGGCACTGGTAGATGATGCCGAGCGCGGGCACGGCTGGCTGGCTGGTCACTGGTCGCTCACCTCGGCGGCGGCGGCGCGGGCGGCGGCCTCATCAGCGATGGTCTTGTGCGTGGCGTAGGTGGCGAGCAGGGCGGCGACGGCGAGCCGGCTGACGGCGCGGGGGTAGCCGCGGGCGGTGTGGTGGATGAACGCGGCGGCGTCATCACTGAACAGCGCGTCGGACCGGCCGGCCAGGCGGGTGTGGTGGCGCAGGTAGCCGGAAGTTTCCTCGATGGTCATCGGCGCCATGGCGTAGCGGACGGTGATCCGCTGGTCGAGCGCTGCCAGGACGCCGAGTTTCATGTTGTGGCGCAGCTGCGGCTGGCCGGTCAGCACGGCCGCCAGCGGGGAAGCGGAATCGAGGTCGGAGTTAGTGAGCATCCGGATGGCCTCCAGCTGGTCGTGGGACAAAAGGTGCGCCTCGTCGATGATGAGCACGGGCAGCCGGCCGCGCTCGGCGGTCTCGGCGGCCAGCGCCGCGGCGGCCTGCGGGATGAGGGTGGCGTGGTGGAACCGCGGCACCCCGCCCAGCGCGGTGACCACCGCGTGGTGGATGCCCCGTGCCCCGACCTGCGGATTAGGCAGGTAGATGACCTGGTAGCGCGATGCGTCCAGGCATGCGGTCGCGGCGCGGGCCGCCACGGTCTTCCCTGCGCCGGTCTCGCCAGTGATGGCGGCCAGGCCGCGGGTGGCGATCGCGTACCCGATCCGGGCGGCCGCCTCGCTGTGGCTGGCGGAGGCGAAAAGCTGGGACACCGCCAGGGACCGGTCGAAGGGGATCTTCTCGAACCCGAAGTAGCCGCGGACCTGCTCGGTGATCATGACGTCTGTCCTTCCGTGCCGGCGTGGCTGGCCAGGTCGTGGTAGCGGATGGAGTAGGCGGTCCCGTCAGCGGCGGTCCGCTGCGCCTCCAGCAGGTTCAGGTAGCTGATCCCGGTCGGCTCGCCGGGCGGGGCGGCGGGCCGGGGCGGGATCTTCACCTTGGGATGGCAGTGCCGCTTGATGATGTGCGGCCGGGCGGTCCCGTAGCCGGTGCCGCGGTAGGACACCTGGATGGGAACCGAGGCGCCGGCCAGGTCGAACGGGGAGTAGGCCAGGGTGACCTTCCGCCCGGCCAGCTGCGCGTCGACCTCGTAGGTGTTCCCGTGGAAGCTGACCGTGCCGGTGGCGGCATGCACCGAGCGCTGCGCTTCCCACAGGAACGCGGCGTCCAGCTCGGCTCCGCTGACACGGCGGGGCTGGCAGGGTGCCCACCGGGCCAGCGGGGTCATCCCGGTTTCCGAATGGGCCCGCAGGTGATATTCGTGCTCGGTCCAGGTGTGGAACAGGGCGTTCAGCTCGTCCAGCCCGGCTAGCACCAGCCGGCCGCCGGCGGGCTTGCCGTCAGGGCTGATCTCGACCAGGAACTGGCCCCGGACGGTCTCGAACCAGCGCTCGACCTTCCCGCGGCCCTGCGGCCGGTACGGCGGGGAGTGGACCAGGGCGATGCCCAGCTTCGCGCAGTACCGCGGCAGTGCCTCATCGGAGAAACATGCCCCGTTATCGACATACAGCCGGGCCGGGACGCCCCGGATCGCGATCGCCCGCTTGAGCGCCTCGGCCAGGTGCAGGCTGTCCTCGCTGAGTCCCCACCGGAACCCGGCGATCAGCCTGGAGTGATCATCGATGAACGCGAACAGGTACGTCTTCCGGCCGGCCACATGGGGGCCGTGCAGAACATCGCCGGTCCACA
>DAIRVB010000696.1:0-2195 GCA_036803065.1 Streptosporangiaceae bacterium | reverse complement strand
CACGCTGCGCGAGGCGCTCGCGCCCGGCAGCTACCTCGTGCTGTGCCACGCCACGAACGAGAGCCGGCCCACCGTAACGCAGGCCGCAGAGAAGGTGTACCAACGCAGCGTCCCCACCCAGGGGCGCACCCGCTCACGCACGGAGATCCTTCGGTTCTTCGAAGGTTTCGACCTCGTGGAGCCCGGGCTGGTTTATATCCCGGAATGGCGGCCGGACTCGCCCGGCGGCGTACCCAGCGACCCCAGCAAGTTCTGGTTCCTGGCCGGGGTGGCGCGAAAGTCGGGTTAACGCACCCCGGCACTAAGGTGCACGCGCTGGACCGGCGCGATGCGCGGCGGCCAGGCACCGGTTCCCCCCTACCCGGGCCTGGCCAGACCGCAAGCCGGGGCGGTGACATAATCATCGCCCTGACAGGCAGGACCGGCCCCCAGGCAGCGGCCGGCGCTCCTGGCCATGTACGCAGAGTTTGCCGGAAGCTCGCGGGCACGCCCAGTAGGGATATCCCTCGACCCTTTCCCACCCTCAGTAGGCTAGGTATGTGGCAGATCCGGACCCCAGTGTGGGCCAACCCCCCGGCCCGGACCCAGCCGACCGCGACGGCGCGGTCCAGGCCGCACAGGCCTGGCTGTTCACGGCGGCCGACGGACCCGAGCGGCGCCTAGCGAGTGTGGCCGCTCTAGGTCAGAAGGCGCAGTTGGCGCTACGTCTCGGACGGGCGAGCGAGTGCCTCTCCACACTGACCGAGCAGCGGTCCGTGGCCGGCAACGACCAGACCGCGATGGTGTGGGCATTGACCACGGGAGCCGCCCTGCGGGCCGTCCTCGGTCAATTACGACGGGCCCGGGCGGATCTCGCCGAGGCCAAGCGGACCTGCCAGCAGGCTGCTCCTTTGCTGGCCGAGCCGTTCTGGCATTTTGCGGGGCTTGTGGGTAACTGGATGGCCGGAGACTGGGCGGCCGCACTGGATGACGCGGCGGCCCTGGATGCGCGCTATGTGAGTTTTGTGACGCCGGCACTCGCTGGGGCCGTCACCGCCCTGCGCTCAGAGATGCTGCGCGGCTTGGGCCTGCCGGAGGAGACTCAGCTGCTTTCCGGACGGCTCGAAGCGGCCCTGCCAGCCGAGATGAGTGCGTGGGCGCTGGCCGGCCTGGACGCCGATCAAGGTCACCACGCTGCCGCGTTGCGCCGTCTGGCCGATGCGCGCGATGCCGGCGAGCGCAGCGTGAACAAGGCGGCGCTGCCGCTCGTCCTGCACCGTGTGGCGGAGATCGCCTTCTCCTGCGGCAACCGGGGGGTGACCGCCCAGGCCGCAGCTGATCTCGCCGGGCTCGATCAGGCCGCACCGCTGACCGCGATTATGGCCGGGCTCGCGGAGGCGTACGCGACCGGCGATCCCGGGCCAGCCAGGTGGGCCCAGCAGCAGGCCGAGGCGGAAGGAGCGGGAGTCCTGGCCGCCGAGGCGCTCACGGTGCGCGGGCAGATCGGCGACGCGCCCGTCAAGACGCTGTCCGCCGCGCATGCCACCTGGCGGCGTATCGGCGCCACCGGCAAGGCCCGCGCGGTCGCCGCGGCGATGCACGCCGCCGGGCTCGCCGCACCGGCGGCCGAGGACGACCAGTGGGTGCCCCACATCTCTACTGACGGCCCGCCTCCACTGACCGTGCGTGAACGCAGCCTGGCCCGCCTAGTTCACGATGGCCGCACGAACCAGCAGATCGCCAGCACACTCCACATCAGCGTGAAGACCGTTGAGTCGTACCTGACCCGGTTGTACAGAAAGACTTCCTGCTCATCACGGGTGGAACTCGCTGTTGCCGTCACCGAGCGGCGCGTCCAAGTGGGTGAATGACCGAGCTACCGTCGTCCCATGCCTGACGCAGGGCCTGCAGGAAGACCTCGGCGCGCTGACCGCCGGAGATGGCCAGCGCACCGCCGATGACGCAGACGCTGATGTCGCCGCCAATGCGATGCGGCTACAGTTGAATGCGGCTAGCGTGCGGCTCACGCGTCACGCCACAGGAGCAGGACCCACCCGATGATGAGCGCGGCAGCGGTCCATGCGGCAAGTACACCAATGCCGGACCCGGCACCGTCCGCCAGCTCATCGTCACCGGCCTGGGCCGCGATACCCCCACCGTGATCATCACCAACGACCACGACATCAAGGCCAAGGCACTGATCGGGCAGTACGCCC
>DAIRVB010000695.1:0-2209 GCA_036803065.1 Streptosporangiaceae bacterium | reverse complement strand
CTGCTGCGCCGCGGGTACTCGATCCCCGGCGTCCGGGACCGGGCATACATCGCGGAGCGACTGCAGCACGTGTGCGAGGACACCGGCCGGCCCAGCGCGGCCAGGGAGTTCGGCGGGCAGGCCAGGCGGCTGCGCCGGCCTGCCCGCTCACCCGCCGGCCCGGCGGTGCCACCCGGCGGGCCTGGGCGAGCCGCCCAGGCGGGGCGTAATTCGCCGTGTCCTTACCCTGATCGAGATGGTTACCCGCCCCATCATGGCCGCAGCGTAGCGGTACAGCGCGAACTAGCCCAGCCACGAAGGTCAGGCAACAGCTTTCTCCGGTGACGCGCGCTGGCTAGTCCGACCGGCGACCAGGCAAAGAAATGTCACAATCCGATATCCGGCTTCCCTGCGCCGTTGGGGCCGAGGAAGCCGACGATCTCACCTTCGGCGACATCCAGGTCGACGCCCCGCCCGCCTCGACCGCGGCCTTGCGGTTCTTGAAACGTGCGCGCCAACCCGCGCGCCTCGATGATGGCCATGCGATGTGCCTCTCCTTGTCCAGTCGGCCGCTGCCGTGCGCCACGACGGCCGGCGTGCCCGGCAAATTTAAGTACTATCGCGAGTTAAGAGTTCAAGTGATATCTTGAGACTGGTCGGGCGGGTCGTCCGCAGGCAGCTCCGCGAGGGTCTCGGCCAAGTCGTCGTGCCAGCGCACCTCGGTTTCCGCGCGCAGCTGAGTTCGGCGCATGACCTGTGCCTCCAGTGGCCCCAGATGGCCCTTGGCCACCAGCCGCCCGCATTCCGCGCCGATCTGCTCGGCGGTGATGGCGAGCACGTCCCGCCTGGCCCGCAGCCAGCTGGCCAGCTCCTCCCGGTCCTCGCCAGGCGCGGCGAAAGTGATGGCCACAGCCAGCGGATCCGGCCCGAAGTGCACGATCCTGATGGCCCTTTCCCGCAGCATGGCCAGTTCCAGCCGGCCCTCATTGGTGATCGCGTAGACGGTCCGTTCCGGGCGGCGGCCCACCTGCTCCGTACGGACGGCGTCGACCAGCGCCTCCGCCTCCATGGTGCGGAGTTCCCGGTAGAGGGCGCCGACGCTCACCCCGCCCCAATCGCCCACGTTGGTGACTTCGGCGATCCGCCGGATCTCGTGGCCGTGTTTCGGGCCATGGCGGGCGAGGGTGCCGAGCACCATCAGCCTCGTAAGATTCACGCGATTAGTATCAGGAGACTAATCTCCTGTTGTCAAGTCGCGGCTGGGGGCCCTGCGGCAGGAGTAGCTGCGGCCAGGTCGGCGTCACCGACCGGCGAGGGAAGGTCAGGCTCAGGCAGGGGCGGGGGAGTGCCACCGAAGGCCGGGCAGATGGCCTTGTGGGCGCACCAGTCGCAGATCCTGCCCGGCCGGGGGCGCCAGTCACCGGACTCCCGGGCGCGCTCGATGGCCTGCCATAGTGCCTCGATCTTGCGCTCGGTGGCGAGCAGATCGGATTCGTCCGGCTCGTAGCGCACGATCTCGCCGCTGCCCAGGTACATGAGCTGCAGCAGCCTGGGAACGCGTCCCTCGGCCCGCCAGAGCACGAGCGCGTAGAACTTCATCTGGAACAGCGCCCGCGCCTCGAACGCCTCCGGCGGGGCGGTGCCGGTCTTGTAGTCAACGATCCGTATGTCACCACTCGGTGCGACGTCGAGGCGGTCTATGTACCCGCGCAACTGCAGGCCTGATGCCAGCACGGTCCGCACGGACAGTTCGCGGTGCGCGGGCTCCAGGCGCCTGGGGTCTTCCAGCCTGAAATAGCTGTCGAGCATGCCGGCGGCCTCGTCGAGCCATGTGGCCCGCTCGGCGTCGGACTCGAAGAGGCCGGCCAGTTCCGGTTCCTGCGCCGCGAGGCGATCCCACTCCGGTGCGAGCAGCGATCGCGCGACCTCGGGGGTCCGGCCCGCGGCCGGCTCGTCAAACAGGTGCTCAAGCACGGCGTGCACCAGCGTGCCGCGTGCGGCCGCCGGGCTCGGCGGTTCGGGCAGGCGGTCGATCACGCGGAACCTGTAGAGCAGCGGGCAGGTGAGGAAGTCACCGGCCCGGGAAGGTGAGAGCGAGCGCCCGGTCCCGGGCTCAGCCCCTGCTGTCACGACTGTCTCGCCGTCAACTACTTCGCCGGCAACTGCCTCGCCGTCAACTGCCTCGCCGTCAACTGTCTCGCCGTCAACTGTCACGACAATTTCCTGACCC
>DAIRVB010000694.1:0-2212 GCA_036803065.1 Streptosporangiaceae bacterium | reverse complement strand
ACGGGCAGGACCGGCTCAACTCCTTGCCACCTCCTCGGGCGCAGCCTGGTAACCGGCTCTTCGAAGTTAGCCGGGATCGTGGTGTGGTGTGACTACTGTGCGTGGTCAGGGGTGGCCTGCTGGAGCGTGCCGGGCCTGCGGGAGCAAGATAGGGCGCCGACCGGGCGCGGCGCGGTAATGCAGGAGGCCCGCGGCTTCTAAGATCATGGATCTTGCTTAAGGAATCATGATCGTCAGAGAGCCGCGGGCACTGTGGTCCAGGATATGGCCTCTGTCTTGTTCGGCGTGGAGGGCCTGCGGGTCATCGAGGCTGACGCCGAGGCGGACGGGTCGCTTACCGTCTGGGTGGTTACTGATCATCCGGGCGCTGCGGTGTGCCCGGATTGCGGGACGCGGTCGGCCCGGGTGCATGAGCAGGTGCTGGCCCGGCCGCGTGACGTGCGGCGGGGCTTTGATGAGGTCAGGGTGGCGTGGCTGAAGCGGCGCTGGAAGTGCGGCAGCCAGGAGTGCGGGCGCAAGACGTTCACCGAGTCCCTGCCGGGTGTGCCGGCCCGGTGCCGGCTGACGGAGCGGCTGCGCGCCCTGGCGGGCGCGGAGGTCGCCGGGCGCGGCTGCACGGTCGCGGAGGCGGCCCGGTGGCAGCGGGTGTCGTGGCCGGTGGCTCATCAGGCGTTCGCCCGGCAGGCCGATCCGGTGCTGGAGCAGCCGTCGTCGCCGGTGGCGCACCTGGGAATCGATGAGCACCGACGCGGCCGGCCCCGCTGGCGGATCGATGCGGAGACCAGCGAGTACGTCCTGCTCGCCGATAGATGGCACACGTGCTTCTTCGACCTGTCCGGGGATCAGGGGCTGCTGGGGCAGGTGGAGGGCCGCACCGCTGATGACGCCGCGTACTGGCTGGCGCAGGCCGCCCCGGCGTGGCGCGATGCCATCGAGGTCGTCGCGATCGACATGTGCAGCATCTACGCCTCGGCGGTGCGGCGGATGCTGCCAGGCGCGCAGCTCGTCGTGGACCTGTTCCATGTCGTGCAGCTGGCCGTGAAGATGACCGGGGACGTGCGGCGGCGGGTCGTGCGGGAGAAGTACGGCCGCCGCGGCCGCTCCGGCGACCCGGAGTACGGGATCAAGGGCCTGCTGGTGCGCAACCTGGAGCACCTGCGCCCAGCCCAGTTCGCCAAGATCATGGACACCCTGGGCGCTGACCGGCACGGCCAGGAAATCGCCGCCGCGTGGATCGCGAAGGAGAAGCTCCGCGACGTGCTGAACCTGCGCGCCCGGGTCACCGGGTCTGCTCCCTGCGAGCGTAACGTCCGTGACCGGCTGTTCCGCTTCTATGACTGGTGCGCCCAGAACGACGACATTCCCGGGCTGCTGACACTGGCCCGCACAATATCCCGGTGGGAGCAGGAACTGGTCTGCGCCGTGCTGACGGGAGTGACCAACGCCAAGTCAGAAAGCCTGAACCGGATCGCGAAACTGGAAGCCCGCATGGCCTATTCCTTCCGCAACCCCGCGAACCAGCGCCGCCGCGTCCGGACCGCCTGCACCCGGAACGCCCGGCGATCCCGGGCCGTCACACCGCAGCGATCACATCTGGTAACCGGACGGCAACCCGACCCCGGTTAACTTCGAAGACCCGGTTATGCGGCGGACGCGATGGAACTGATAAATGAATGCATCGCGGTGTTCGACCGCTCTGAGGATCTCGTCAGCCTGACCTTCGCCCTGTACTGGCGGAGCTCGTGCGCCTGGGAACTGGAGCTCTGGCACCTTTCCGAGCCCGACGCACGGCGCGGTGTGGCTCTCGCCAGGAAGATTGGGGACAGGAATGCCGAACTCATCTGCCTGGGCGTTCTCGGCCGGGCTTTGGGCAAGCTCGGTTATGGTGAGGAAGCGGTCGCTGCCTGCGAGCTGTCGCTGGCGATCGCCGTCGAGCTGGGCGACGAGTCAAGCGAGTCGTCGGCCCTGCACAATTTGGCTTATGTATGCACACTGGCGGATCGGTGTGAACGGGCTGTCCGGTTGTGCGCGCGATGCCGTGAACTGAACCGGGACATCGGAGACGTGCGGGGCGAGGCGCTGTCGTTGGGAGTGCTGGGGGATGCCTATCATGGGCTCGGCCGCTACGAGGATGCGGTCGAGGCATTTTCGCGGGCACTGCCAATCTTCCGTGATCACTTCATTCGCCGCCACCACGGCCTGTGCTTGTTCA
>DAIRVB010000693.1:0-2228 GCA_036803065.1 Streptosporangiaceae bacterium | reverse complement strand
CATGCACCTGGCCGGCTGCCTCGACATCGACGCGTCAGAGAAGGCCGCGCGCTTCGTCCGGACCTGCGATGCGTTCAACATCCCGGTGCTGACCTTCGTGGATGTGCCCGGCTTCCTGCCCGGCACCGGCCAGGAGTGGGGCGGAATCATCCGGCGCGGGGCCAAGCTCATCTACGCCTATGCCGAGGCCACTGTGCCTAAGATCACAGTCATCACGCGCAAGGCGTACGGCGGTGCCTACGACGTGATGGGTTCCAAGCACCTCGGCGGGGACATCAACCTCGCCTGGCCGACAGCGCAGATCGCCGTGATGGGCGCGCAGGGAGCGGTGAACATCCTGTACCGCAGGGAACTCGCCGACGCGGCCGACCCGGACGCGTTGCGCGCCCAGCGGGTTACGGAATACGAAGACACCCTCGCTAACCCGTACATAGCCGCCGAGCGCGGCTATGTTGACGCTGTCATCCGGCCGGCCGAGACCCGCTGCCAGGTGACCCGCGCGCTCCGCACGCTGCGGACCAAACGCCAGACGCTCCCGCCGAAGAAGCACGGCAACATCCCGCTGTAACGCAGGGCGGCCATGGTACGAATCCCCCGACCCGGGATGGCGGCCCCGATTCGTCTCCTCCCTGGACATACCGCCACTGCTGCTGCCCGCTCCCGGGCCGGCAGTAGAGTCGAGGGTGCCATGACCGAAGTCCCCCCGCCGCTCGCCACACTCGCCCGCTACGCGATCATGATCGACGTCGGCTACATCTACGCCGCCGCCGGGGAACTCCTGTTCAGCGCCGGCTCCCGGCGCGAGTACCGGGTCGACGCCGACAAGCTCATCCAGGCCCTCACCCGGCACGCCGACGACAAGATCAGAGGCGAACTGCTCCGCGTCTACTGGTACGACGCGGCCAGGGACCGGGTGCCCACCATCGACCAGCGCGTCATCGCCCAGATGGCGTGGGTCAAGCTGCGCCTGGGCAACCTCAACGCGCGCGGTCAGCAGAAGGGCGTGGACGCGCAGATTCGCGCGGACATGGAGGCACTGGCCCGGCACCGCGCGATCACCGACGCCGTGCTCGTGGCCGGGGACGAGGACATGGTTCCGGCGGTGGAGGCCGCTCAGGCATTCGGCGTCCGGGTTCACCTGTGGGGCATCGAGCCACCGTTCGGGACCAACCAGGCCGAACGGCTCGTCTGGGAGTCGGACACGGTGGACGTGCTGGATCGTGCCTTCCTGGAGCCCTATTTCACCAGGCAGACCATCCCCGCCCAGGAACCGGCGCAGCCAGGTCCGCTGATCCCGCCTGCCGTGCCCTCGCCCGCCCAGCTGTTCGACAAGCGGCCCGCGGCGCGGCCGAGCGTGCGCGCAGCTAGCCACGTCGCGGTGTCGGCCCGGCTCGGTCCGGACCGGGAGCGGGTCGAGGAGGCCGGCGAGCACGTCGCGCAGAAATGGATCCTCACCCGTGGCGAGGACAACATCCGCGACCTGCTGCCCGGGCCCATCCTGCCGCTGGTGATCGACAAGGAACTGCTCGTGGAGGCGGAGAAGGAACTCGGGTTGTCGTTGCGGCCCTACCAGGAGGCGCGGGAGTGGCTGCGGGACGCCTTCTGGGAGCGGGTGCGCCGCCAGTTCGGCATCGGCAGCGGCCGGTCATGACGCGGCCGCCGACCGTCCCGCCCACCGACCCCGCACTCCCCGAGGGGGCGCGGTCTGAGAGGGCGCGGTCTGAGAGGGCGACGTTCGAGGTAGTGGGCGGGGCGGCCACGGCGGAGGAGATCGCTGCCCTCACCGCGGTGCTGGCGGCCATGGCCGCGGCCGCCGGCGAGCGGGACGCCGTTCTGGCGGCGGGCGGTCGAGTGGGTGTATCTGGCTGGGCCGAGCGGTCCAGCCTCGTGCGCCGGCCGCTGTCACATGCCACCGGCGGCTGGCGGGCCAGCGCCCGCCCCCACTAACGCGTCCGGATCGCACGCCGTCGAGGTGCCTGAGCGTCCACTCGTTGGAGGCTTCCACGGGACGTCGGGCAGCAGTGGGTCGGTGGACGTGGCACGCCGCGCCTGCGACAAGAGCATCCGCTCTTCGCGGCCGCGCACCGGGGCGCCGCCTCCTGAATCACCTACTAGGGCCGGAAACGGGCATCAGCCCGGCCTGCGTCCGCCGGCCAGGCCGAGGAGATCACCACCCGCCTGCCGGCGGACGCAGGCCGGGCTGATGCCCGTTTCCGGCCCTAGTAGGT
>DAIRVB010000692.1:0-2234 GCA_036803065.1 Streptosporangiaceae bacterium | reverse complement strand
CTCGATGAGCGCGATGCGCTCGGTGTCCGCCAAGGTGGCCGCCTCACCGGTGGACCCGGACACCAGCACCGCCCGGACGCCGCGCCCGGTGAGGTCAGCGGCCAGCTTGCCGGTGGACCCCGGATCAAGGTCGCCCGCCTCGTCGAACACCGTCACCAGCGCCACCCCGACCCCGCTGAACAGTGTTGTCACCGGCTCCGCCTCACGATCGTCATCGTTGTTCCAGGCTACGCGGGCACCTCCGGCCTGCGAAGAGCGGGCCGCGAGCGTCTACGGTAGTCACGGCGGGGCCGCGACCGGCCCGCCGGGAATCGGCCAGGCACAATCGAAGGGCGGTGGACCGGGATGCCGGTGAGCGGGCAGGTCCGCTGGGGAATCGTCGGCACGGCCAACATCGCGCGCAGGTCGTTCCTGCCGGGACTGCGCGCGGCCGACGGCCTGCCCGCAGCGGTGGCCGGCCGTGAGTTGGCCCGGGCACAGGACTACGCCCAGGCCAACGGCATCGAGCGGGCTATCGAGGGGTACCAGAACCTGATCGACGACCCTGACATCGACGCCCTCTACATCCCGCTGCCCAACGGCCTGCACGCGGAGTGGACCATCCAGGCGCTGCGAGCTGGCAAACCGGTGCTGTGCGAGAAACCGCTCTGCGGGACGCTCGGCGAGACCGAGCGCGTGCTCGGCGTGGCCCGGGAAACCGGCACCCTGCTGTGGGAGGCCTTCGTCTTCCCGTTCCACACCCAGATGAAGCGCATCCGAGGGCTGCTCGCCGACGGCGCCATCGGCGAACTGCGGGAGATCCAGTCGAATTTCCACTTCATGATGAGCGGCTCCGCCAACATCAGGCTGTCCCGGGCGCTGGAGGGCGGCGCGGTCAATGACGTCGGGTGTTATCCGGTCCGCCTGGCCAGGGAACTGTTCGGCGCCGACCATGAGTCGGCCTGGGCCACCGCGCGGTGGGGCGGGGACGGCGTCGATGTGGACACCCAGGGCAGCCTGGGCTTCCCCGGCAGCCACCGGCTGCTACTGTCCTGCGGGTTCGGCCGGAGCCTGGACACGTTCAGCCGGCTGCTGGGGACCGGCGGGCAGATCCATGTCAGCAACGCGTTCCACCCCGGCCCGGGCGACCACTACACGGTCTTCGCCGACGGCGCGGAGCCCAGGACCTATCCTGGCGCCGGAACCGAGCCGTCCTTCACCGCGGCCATCACGCACATCCAGGAGGTCATCGGAGGCGAGCAGCAGCCCCAGTCGCTGGCCGTCGACACCTCGCTGGGCAACGCCCAGGCCCTGCATGACCTGCTGGAGTCGGCCGCCGCAGCCGCGATGCCAGCGTGACCGACGGCCGGGCCCGCCCGGCCGCGACACGGGCCCGTTCGTGAGCGAGCCGAAGAGGCGCGGCGCCGCCTGGACTGAGGAGCGAGGAACGAGCGACGAGGGAAGGCGGCGCCTCAAGCGCCCCGGAGGCGAGCGGGGAAGCAGAGCGTGAGCGACAGCTGGGCCGGGGTGAGCGAGGCCCTGGCCGGGGACCGGGCCAGCACCGTGCAGCGGATCGCGGCATTGACCCGCGAGTTCGACGGGATCGTCGAGTCGGCGGCGCTCGGTGCCACGGACGATGAGCACGATCCCGAGGGGGCGACGATCGCGTTCGAGCGGGCCCAGACCGCGTCCTTGCTGGAGCAGGCCCGTGCTCGCCTGGCCGACCTGGATCAGGCGATCCGCTCGATCGAGGCCGGCATCTACGGCATCTGTGAGGACTGCGGGCAGCCGATCTCAGCGGAGCGCCTCGCCGCCCGCCCGGCGGCGCGCACCTGCATCGGCTGTGCCGCCCGGCCCGCTGACCGATCGCGCTAGGGGACGGGAGTGGCGGGCTGGAATCGTTGGGCTGATGGTGGCCTTTCGGGCTGGTCCGGCGCGAGCTAGCCTGGCGGCAGTCCCGGAGCGCAGGTGATGGGCTTGCGCACGGCGCAGAGGGGAGCCCCGTTCGCGTGCAGTACCGCAATCAGCAGTGGTATGCCGGCACGGACCGCGACGCCTATATCCACCGGGCGTGGATGCGGCGGGGGCTGCCGCGATCAGCGTTCACCGGGCGGCCGCACATCGCCATCGCCAACACCGCGTCCGATCTCACCCCGTGCAACCTGCACCTCGACGAGGTGGCCGGCAGCGTCAAGGCCGGGATCTGGGAGGCCGGCGGGGTGCCGCTGAACATGCCTGCGGTCAGCCTGGGCGAG
>DAIRVB010000691.1:0-2234 GCA_036803065.1 Streptosporangiaceae bacterium | reverse complement strand
CTGCCGCCCTTCCCCATGTACGCACCTCTCGTGCGCTCGGAGTACTACGGCGGCTCCGTCCCATCCGCGCCTTCGGCTGACGTCGTGCCTATCCAGAACCTCTTTCCCGCTGGCCGAGGGTGAGGCCTGGAGCGGACACGGATGGTTCCCGCGTTCACTGCTATCCGTTCAACGGGTTAGGCACCCGGCTCTACCCCTGCGGTATCGCCATGATTACGCCGCAGTCCTTCATCATGGCCTCCCAGCCCAAGCTACTAAGTGTCCATTCACGGGTGTGGGCCCGTGATGTCAGGCGGTTACGGGCACCGGTAGCCAGGGTTTGCCTGCGAGGGCGGCGTGGATGGCGTCGGTGGCGCGGATGCCGTGTCCTCGTGCGCTGACCAGGTAGGAGCGCACCCGGCAGTAGTCGGCGAGCGTGCTGGTGCTATGCCAGTACCCGGAGACGGCCTGATGCCGTTTCGGGCCCTTTAGTGCCTGCTCGGAGGCATTATTCGTCCAGGGAACCTGGAACGCCCGGGTGAATAGCCAGACCTGCTCGGCCTTGTCTTGCAGCCGTCTGGCCAGGTTGTAGCCGGGGTGGCGTCCTTTGTGCCAGTCGCGGAGCCGGTTGGTGGTGATGCCCCAGGCGACCTGCTCGTCGTAGCGGGCGCGCAGGCCGGCGAGCAGCTCGGGGTCGAGCTGGGTCTTCTTGTCGCTGCGGGCGGCCTGGACGGCGGCGGCGGCCTCGCGCAGGATGTCGCGGACCTGCCCGGCCCAGGCCTGCCACTGCGGGTGCAGTTCCAGCACGCCCTTGCAGTGGCGGATCAGGTGAGCTGCGCACTGCTGCACCCCGGCGAGCTGGGCGTCGAACTGGTGCCAGGCGGCGTAGTCGTCGCGGACCAGGTAGCCGTGCCAGCCCTCCAGCACGCCCAGCCCCGCGATCGCGGGGCCAGAACGCGATCCCATGGCGGCGTACCAGATCAGCCGCGCGTCAGGGGTGCGGATGGTCACCGCGTGTGGTGCGCCCGGCACGGTCTCGCCGTGCTCGTCAGTGTCTTTGGTGATGACGTTCGCCGGTGTCTCGTCGCCGCAGAGCACGTCCTCGGCCTGCAGCGCGTCCTTCATCGTCGCATCGAAGCCCGCGGCCTGCAGCCGCTGCGCCAGCCGGGCCAGGGCCCGGGCGACGAACCCGCTTGAGACCGGCGTGCCCAGCAGGGCTTCCATCAGCGCGGCGGTCCGCCCGGCCGGGACGTTGCCCTCGGAGGACAGCAGCACAGCGGCGGCATTGATGCCCGGCCCGTACACCACCGACCCGGCCTGCGCGTGCGGCGCCACCGCGGTGGTGATCTTCTTGCAGCAGCCACACCGGCGGCGCGGCAACAGCCAGTGCACCTTCTCCAGCACCACCGGCAGGATGTCCCAGACCTGCGCCCACGCCGAGCTCGCGTCACTGGCCCCGGTGGCCGGATCGGCCAGGTCAGCGCCACACCCAAGGCACTGCGCCGGCACCTCAGCAGCCTCGGCCCGGTCCGGCACCGCCGCCGGCGTCAGCCCGGACCCTTTATGTCCTTGCTGGCCTCCCGGCTTGCGGTCCTTTGACCGCTCCCGGGAGGACCGGTCCGCGGAGCGCTTCGCCTTACGCTCAGCCTTCGCCGCGATCGGCTCCTTCGACGACGGGGTCGAGGAGTTCCCCGAGTTCATCCCCAGACGGCGCCGCAGCTCGGCGTTCTCCGCCTCCAGCGCATCCACCCGGTCCGCTAAAACAGCGACCAGGCCTGCAAGCTCCTCATACGAGGGCGGGGGCTGGGCGTCTGCGGGCACGACCACGATGATCGACGATCAAGGACGGAAGATCAAATCAGGCACGCCGCCACGAACCTGCCAAGCTCGGCCAGCCTGGAAACGCCCAGCTCAACCGACCCCGTGAATGGACACAGGGTTATGGGCGGCTGTTGCACGACACGCTACTGAAGACCCGGCCCGAGCGATTGGCGCATCTCCTGGTGCGGCAAGACAACTCAGCCAAGCAAGCATATCTGCATTGGGGCTGGCATACGGTGGGGCAAGTGCAGCCGTTTCCTGATGCGCCGGTCATGGACGCGATGGTAAAAATATTGGATGAACGGTGAGAATCTCCGGTGCGGCAGTGGCCCGCCAGGAAGAGATCGAAATCTACTGCCGGACTCCCGCCGCGGCGTTGCCTCGCTAGCCGGGACTGGCAGATCGGTCGTGTATTAAGTCATGATCACTGGCTC
>DAIRVB010000690.1:0-2255 GCA_036803065.1 Streptosporangiaceae bacterium | reverse complement strand
CTCGTTGCCCCGGACATGAATATCGGCGTCGAACGCCTCCTCGATGACATGCAGAAGCTCGTCACGCGAGCCCAGCAGGCTGACCATCGAGTGGTCATCTGAAATTACGATCTTGACCTGGGTACCACCATCGGATGGCTTGCCGTCTCGGGGATCACCGGAAGTATCTGTCAATTCATTCTCTCTGCCTGGGCCCACGCGAGTGCCCTCGCCATACGCTCGTCATGCTATCCGCGCGGCGTCATCCGGGTGGCCAGGCCAGCCTGCGGCCGCCCAGCACGTGGGCGTGGGCGTGGGCCACGGTCTGCCCTGCCTCCGGGCCGGTGTTGAACACGACGCGGTATCCGCTGTCGCCGATTCCCTCGTCCACCGCGACCTGATGGGCCTGAACTGCCACTTCAGCCAGCAGCCCGTCGCTCGCTGCGGCGAGCGTGGCGAGGTCCGGATAGTGCTCTTTCGGTATCACAAGCACATGCGTAGGAGCCTGCGGGCTTATGTCGCGGAAAGCAACTGTTCGTGGCGACTCGAGCACGCGCGATGCCGGGACATCGCCCGACACGATCCTGCAGAATAGGCACTCTGGCACGAAGCGATCTTAGCTTGTTGGAGTCTTGGAACGACCAACGACATATATGGTTGCAATGCTGCGAACCCACAGCGCACGCCCCCCGCGGTGCACGGCTCTTGCAGAGTTCGGTTCTTCGCGCGTCTCCGCGGTGTGTTGCCTGGAACGGTCATGGCATTGCGGGAGAGGCCACGGAGAAGCATGGGGGGGGAACGATTCGGTGAAGCCGAGCAGTGCAGGCGGGTCGGGTGCACGCAGTCGACATGCCTCCCGGTGAACCAGACGGCGTGGCAACGCGTCCTATTCACGTGACCGAGACCCTGGTAGCGGATGCTGCGGTGGGCGCGGTTGCGGCTGAGTGGGGTGCGGACCGGGCAGTGACCGCCATCTACAGCACGCACTATCGCTCGTTGGTGCGGCTGGCGGCCTTCCTGGTACGCGACGTCGGTACAGCGGAGGAAGTGGTGCAGGACTCGTTCGTGGCCATGCACGGAGCGTGGCGCGGGCTGCGCGACAGCGACAAGGCGCTTTCCTATCTGCGCCAGTCGGTCGTGAACCGCTCACGATCCGTGCTGCGGCACCGGATGGTCGTGGACAAGAACGCGCCGAAGCCGGCGCCGGACATGCCCAGTGCCGAGCACGGCGCCATCGCCGCGCTCGAGCGCTCCGCGGTGGTGGCCGCGCTGCGGGCACTTCCGGCCAGGCAACGCGAGGCCCTCGTGCTGAGGTACTACGGGGACCTGTCAGAAGCCCAGATCGCCTCTGCGATGGGGATCAGCAGGGGAGCGGTCAAGAGTCACACGGCCCGTGCCATGGCGGCACTGCGGACCGTCCTGGAGCAGCAGACATGAGGAGGGCCAGAAGGGCTACGAGGGGGCCTGGCGGGACGTAATGAAATCACAGGAACGCGACTACGACGACATCCTCCGGCGCGCGCTGCGCGCGGCGGCGGAGTCAGTTGAGCCTGCGGCTGACGGCCTTGAACGGATCCGCGGCCGGGTGAGCGCACGGCACCTCAGCCCGTTCATGCTGCTTACCGACTTCCTGTACGACTGGTTCCGGCCGATACCGCTCTGGCTGGAGTCCGGCAGCGCCGGAGCGCGCTCCGCGCTGGAATGGCTGCGGGGCCGGGTCGCCCGGGCGCAGGTGCCCGGCCGGGGCGGACAGGCCGCCGACGGGACCGGGCATCGGCCCCGCGCAGCGCACCGCACCGGACCTCCGCCGACGGGATGGCGGGCGCGGCTGGGCCCCGCCTTCACCCGGCTGGGACCCGCGGCCTCCTGGCTCAAGCCGGTCCTCGCCGTGAGCGGCGCGGTCGGCATCGTGGTCGCTGGCGTGTTCACGCTCGGCCAGGTGCAGCAGGCCATCACCCCGGCGAACCAGATCACCCGCCCGAGTTCTCCCCACCACGGGGCGACGGCTCAGTCCAACCCGCCTGGTGGGGTGGCGCCCAATAGTCAGTCGGCCGTCTCGTCGTCCACGGCGGCCGGTTCGCCGGGCGCGCGGCCGGCGGCCAGCTGCTCACCCAGCCCGAAGGCCAAGGCCAGCCCCGCCCCGGACACCAGCGCCACGCCGACCCCTACGGACAGCGCGACGCCGGCCCCGACGCCTACCGGCAGTTCCACGCCAACTCCCACGCCTACCGATACGTACTCGAGCTCGCTCCGTTACGTCACCAGCATCCTTGACG
>DAIRVB010000689.1:0-2259 GCA_036803065.1 Streptosporangiaceae bacterium | reverse complement strand
TGGCCCAGCAGCAAGCCAAGCAGCGGCATCCCGGCCTCGAACAGCCCGAACACTTATTCCGACACGCAGCCGGGTCCGGGCATCGACACCGCTGACGCCGATCGCGATGGCCGCGGCGAAGTTGGACAGGCCCAGGGACACCGCCACTAGCAGGAGCGCGAGCATAGGGCACAGTACGACGAAACTGAGGCCGGTCAGTGCGCGAACACGTTCAAAGCCGCCTGACCAGCCGTGCCCTCTGCCGGCAGTCTCATTCACGAGGGCCGGTTCGTGGCGTGAGCTGGTTGGATGGGGCTTCCCGCGCACACACGATGCCCACTTAGGCGAACTCAGACGAAAGGGAGTGCCATCATGGCTGAACGAACGATCTACCGGTACGTGCCGCACCGCCGGACCCAGGCCAGGCTGGCCGGTGAGCCTCCCAGCCCGGTCAAAGTCGTAGACCAGCTCCCCACCGGCGGCAAGCCGGCCCGGTTCAACGCATGGCTCGCCGTCAAGGTCACCACGGGAGTCGGCACCATGTGGTGCGCCTACGCCTTCACCGCGCTTGCCCTGGTGAGCCTGCCATCCGCGATCGCGTCGCACAACGCTGTCACGCTGGTGTCCTGGATCTCCCAGACCTTCCTCCAGCTGGTCCTGCTCTCCGTGATCATCGTCGGGCAGAACGTGCTGGCGGCCGCGGCCGACAAGCGGTCCGAGGCCACCTACAACGACGCCGACGCCGTGCTCCACGAAGCCGTCAAGATCCAGGAGCACCTCGCGGCACAGGACAAGGTGCTCGGCGCCCTCATCGACAATGCGCAGGCCCTGCCCGGCTGATCAGGGCCCCGGCCGCAGGGTGATCCCGTTCACGCGGCAGTGGACTGCCTGCCGTCGGCCAACGCCTCATCGGGCACCCCGAAGGCCAGAACCGGCATTGGTCATCGGTGCCGGAGACCAGCGCTCCCGATACGACGTCGATGACCGCCTCCACATCTGAAGGCGTCTACCAGCAGGATCTGAGGTCACCGGTGTGACATCAGCACTCCGTGATGGTCATCGCCCTCGCGAGGCCGCGGGTCAGCGTGCAGGAGAGTCGCTGGTTCCTGGCACCCTGTCGCGCTAAGTTGTGCCAGATCGCCTCCTGGTAACGGTGTGTCAGGGCCCAGGCCAGGATGCTGGAGCGCAAACCGGGAGGTTTTCCATGACTGACACGATGGCCCCGCCCGACGGGCATGGCCCCGAATCCTCGCACGCCACGGCACCCACGGCCTCCGCCGCAGTCAAGGCGAACGTCACGGCGGCGGCACAGGCGTCGGCGCGCGCCGAGGAGATCCGCCAGGCGCCGCAACTGCACACGCCCAAGCTGGTCCTGTCCAGGCACATCCGCGGGACCAGCTGGCTCGACAAGATCGCCGACGCGGTCAACAAGTTCTGCGGGTCGATGTGGGTGTTCCTGATCATCAGCATCGGCATCGTGGCCTGGCTGTTCCTGGGCAACATCGTCGGCTTCGACAAGACCCCGTGGCCGCTGCTGCTGACCATCCTCAACCTGCCCCAGCTGTCCATCATGATCTCGCTTCAGGTAAGCGCGAACCGTGCGCAGACCGCCAGTGACAAGCGGGCGATCGCCGACCACGAGACCCTCATCGCGCTGCACGAGATGGCCAAGCAGCAGCTGGAGATCCTGAACGGCCAGGACCGGGTGCTGGCGATGCTGGACACCTTCGCCAGCAAGGACATGCCGGGCAAGCAGAACGAGATCCAGGACTGCGTGAACCAGATCCTGGTCAAGGTCGGCCAGCCGCCCGCGGCCGGCTGAGCCCGTCCCTGGTGGACCGATCCAGGCTCGAGGCGTTCAGCGACGGCGTCTTCGCCGTGGCGATCACCTTGCTCGCCCTCAACCTCACCGTGGCCGGCCCTAGCCACGGACACCTGCTTCATCAGCTCCGCAGCGGCTCGTGGACCTTCGTCGCGTACCTGATCAGCTTCTTCATGATCGGCATCGTCTGGGTCAACCATCATGTACTGGTCCGTGGGATCGCGGTGGTGGACCGGACGCTGCTGTTCCTGAACCTGGTGCTGCTGCTGTTCGTGGTGATGATCCCGTTCGCCACCGTCACCGTGGCGGAATACCTGGCCGCCAGCGCCAGCATCGATCCGTCCGTGCGCCAGGACCAGCAGATCGCGATGGCACTGTACGGCGCGGTGTTTCTCGGCATGTCGCTCGGCTTCGGCGGGATCTTCGAATGGACGCTGCACGGCGAGCGCATGTACCAG
>DAIRVB010000688.1:0-2263 GCA_036803065.1 Streptosporangiaceae bacterium | reverse complement strand
CCACCACCGCCACCAGCCCCGACAGCCGAAGAACACTCCACAGCCACAGCCCACCCACCGCCGCCGCCGCCTGAGGGCCAGGTTCTGGTTGCGGTCGCCGGTGTTGGAAACAGGAACTCAGATGACGCCCTCGCGGCCCGCCCAGTAAGGATCGCGCAGCCGCCGTTTGTAGAGTTTCCCGTTGGGGTCGCGGGGCAGTTCCGCGACGTAGTCGATGGTCCGTGGCAGCTTGAACTTCGCCACCCGGCCACCGAGGAAGGCCAGCAGTTCCTCAGTCAAGGCGGGGCCAGTCTCGGCTCCGGCGGCGGGCTCGACCACGGCCTTGATCTCCTCCCCCCAGTCGTCATGCGGGATGCCGAAGACAGCCACGTCGGCGACCGCGGGGTGGCAGGACAGCTCGGATTCGATCTCGGCCGGATAGATATTCACCCCGCCGGAGATGATCATGTCGCTGCTCCGGTCGCAGAGAAAGAGGTAGCCGTCCTCGTCCAGGTAGCCGATGTCCCAGACGGTGAACAGGTCGCCCGCCCACGCTGCCTCGGTCTTCTCCTCGTCCTGGTGGTACGTGAAGCTCGACGTGCCCATCTGCATGTAGACCAGGCCCTGCTCGCCGCGGGCCACCTCGCGGCGGGCCCGGTCCAGCACCCGCACCTGGGAGCCCCGCCACGGCAGGCCGACCGAGCCCGGCTTGCGCAGCCACTCCTCGGACGTGACCAGCGTCCCGCCACCCTCAGTCGCCGCGTAATACTCAACGATGACCGGCCCCAGCCATTCGATCATCCGCCGCTTGACCTCCGGCGGGCACGGCGCCGCGCTGTGAATCACGGCGCGCAGTGAACTGGTGTCATACCGGGCGCGTACCTCGCCGGGCAGCGCGAGCATGCGCCGGAACTGGGTCGGCACCGCGTGCGTGTGCGTTACCCGGTGCCTCTCGATGAGCCGCAGCGATTCCTCCGGTTCCCAGCGGTCCATCAGCACCACCGGATGACCGAGCTGGATCGAGATCGCGGCGAAGTTCAGCACTGCTGTGTGGTAGAGCGGCGAGCTGCACAGGTGCACGTGATCGTCGTACGGCGCCAGGCCGAACAGGCTGAAGAACCAGGTAGCCATCACCGCGGCGTCGTCCGGGTCCATGCCGGTGAGCGGGCGGCGCACGCCCTTGGGCCGACCGGAGGTGCCGGACGTGTACAGCATCGGCGCGCCATGCGTCCGCGGGTGCGGGCGCTCGGCCGACCCGTCGTCGCCCAGCCGGCTGAGCGGCTCGAAGCCTGGCACCGCGCCGACCGCGAACCGGTGCTTGATCCCGGCCAGGTCGGCCGCCCCGGCCGCCATCGCGGCAAAGCGCTCATGCACCACGAATGCGCCCGCTGTGCTGTCGCCGAGGATGTAGCCGACCTCCGCGGTGACCTGATGCCAGTTGACCGGCACCACGTACAGGCCGGTCTCGATCGCGGCGAAGTACACCGCGAGCGCGGTCGCGCTGTTGGGCAGCAGCCCGGCGACCGCGTCACCCACGGTCAGGCCGAGCGCTCGCAGGCCCCGGCCGTAGCGGTCGGCCTCCGTGGCAAGCTCGGCATAGCTCACCACGCGGCCGTCCGGCTCGATGACCGCGGCCCGGTCCGGTGTGCGTGCTGCGATGGCCCACAGGCCGATGGCGTCCACGGCCAACAATCTAGAACACGTTCTATAACGCTACAAGCTCAGCCTCGTCCTAGCGTTGGATATCTCTTGCCGGCTGTCACGGAAACATGTTTCACTCTGATGCGTGAGTCAGCCCCTGCGCGCGCCGCTGGAGATCGGGTTCGACTACACCCGGTCGCTCGGCCCGACGCTGAGCCAGTTCATGACGGCCCTGGCCGGCCGGCGGATCCTCGGCTCGCGCGGCGCTGATGGCCGGGTGCACGCCCCGCCGTTCGAATACGACCCGGTCACCTTCGCGCCGCCGGCCGAACTGGTGGAGGTCGGCTCCGAGGGCCACGTGACGAGCTGGTCGTGGGCGCCGGAGCCGCTTGACGGCCAGCCGCTGGCGCATCCGTTCGCGTGGGCGCTGATCCGGCTGGACGGCGCGGACACCGCGATGCTGCACGCCGTGGACGCCGGCTCGGCCGCCGCGATGCGGACCGGGATGCGGGTGCGGGCACGGTGGGCCTTGAGCACCACAGGCGACATCCACGACATCGAGTGCTTCGAGCCGTGCGAGGTCCCCGAGCCGAAGGGGCGCGGTGCCGCCTGGACTGAGGAGCGAGGGACGAGCGACGAGGGA
>DAIRVB010000687.1:0-2273 GCA_036803065.1 Streptosporangiaceae bacterium | reverse complement strand
AGCCGGCGCAGTCGATGGCGAGCTGCATCATCTGCTCCTGGAACAGCGGAACTCCCAGCGTCTTGCCGAGCGCGTGCTCCATTGACTCGTGCGGGATCACCGTCTTCTCGTCGCCGTGCCGGCGGCGCAGGTAGGGGTGGACCGAGCCGCCCTGGATGGGGCCGGGCCTGATCAGCGCGACCTCCACAACGAGGTCGTAGAACGTCCGCGGCCGCAGCCGCGGCAGAGTGGCCATCTGGGCGCGCGACTCGACCTGGAACACGCCCACCGTGTCCGCTTCGCACAGCATGTCGTAGACGCCGGGCTCGTCCTGCGGAATGGTGTGCAGGTCCCAGCGCTGGCCATGATGCGCCGCCACCAGGTCGAAGCAGTCGTGCAGGCAGGACAGCATGCCGAGGCCGAGCAGGTCGATCTTGACCAGGCCCGCGTAGGCACAGTCGTCCTTGTCCCACTGGAGCACGCTGCGGCCCGGCATCCGCGCCCATTCCACCGGGCACACCTCGCCCACCGGCCGGTCACAGATCACCATCCCGCCGGAGTGGATGCCCAGGTGTCTGGGGAGCCGCTGCATCTGGCTGGCCAGCTGCGCCACTGCCTCGGGGATGCTCACGTCCTCGCCGACCGGCTCGCCCGGGCCGACCTGGCGGGCCCACGCGTCCTGCTGCCCAGGCGAGTAGCCGAGCGCCCGCGCGGCATCGCGCAGCGCCATCCGCGGCCGGTAGGAGATGACGTTAGCGACCTGTGCGGCCCGGTCCCGTCCGTACCTCGAGTACACGTACTGGATCACTTCCTCGCGACGGCGATGCTCGATGTCCAGGTCGATGTCGGGCGGACCGTCCCGGCCCGCTGACAGGAACCGTTCAAAGAGCAGCCCATGCTTAACGGGATCCACGCTGGTGATCCCCATCGCGAAGCAGACGGCTGAATTGGCAGCTGATCCACGGCCCTGGCAGAGGATTCCCGCTTCCTCGCAGAACCGGACGATGTCGTGCACGATCAGGAAGTAGCCAGGGAATCTGAGGTCCTCGATCACGTCGAGCTCGCGGGCGATCTGGCGGTACGCACCCGGAACCCGCTCAGCGGTGGGCGGGCCGTACCGGGCGGATGCCTTCTCGGCGACCAGCGTGCGGAGCCAAGCCGCCTCGGTGTGGCCGCCGGGGACGGGGAAGTCGGGCAGCTCCGGGGCGATCACCTGGAAGTCGAACGCGCACTCGAGGGCCAGCTCGACGGTCCGCTCCGCCGCGCCGGGGTAGCGCCTCAGTCGTTGCGCCATCTCGGCTCCGGAGCGGAGGTAGGCACCTCCCGACGCGGCCAGCCAGCCGTCCATCTCGTCCAGGCTGCGCCGGGCCCGGACCGAGGCGAGCACCTGCGCCAGGCGGGCCTGCTGCGGCGCTGCGTAGTGCACATTGCCCGTGGCGACCAGGCCGATCCCGGCCGACAGTGCCAGCTCGTGGAGGACGTCGTTGCGCTCGTCGTCGCCAGGTTCGTCGTGGCTGGCCAGCTCCACCATGACGTTGGCAGCGCCGAAGATGCCGGTCAGGGCGCGCAGCTTCACGGCGGCTGCCGCGGGCCCGGCCGCGGCCAGCGCCGCGGGGACGGCCCCCTTGCGGCAGCCGGTCAGCACCACCCAGTGCCCGTCGTGGGCGTCCGCCAGCGTGCGCGTGTCGTAGCGGGGTCGGCCCTTCTCTCCCCCGGCGAGTTGCGCCGTGCTGATCACCTGGCAGAGCCGGCGGTAGCCCTCGGGATCGCGGGCGAGCACCAGCAAGTGCTCGCCTTCCGGGTCGGGGAGTCCCGGGCGGGAGGTCCTGCCGGATCGCCCCCCGCGGCCCGCGGCGGGCTGGGCGGCCAGGCCGAGGCTGAGTTCGGCGCCGAACACGGTGCGCAGCCGGGTCCCGGTCCCAGCCTGCAGGCGGGCGGCCGCCTGGGCGAACTGAGCCGTTCCGTACATGCCGTCGTGATCGGTGATGGCCAGGGCCGCCAGGCCGAGGCGGGCTGCCTCGGCGACCAGGTCGGCCGGGCTGGACGCACCGTCCAGGAAGCTGTAGGAGGAATGGCAGTGCAGTTCGGCCCATTGCGGCCGGTCCAGATCCGATCCGATCCACCGCGGCCGGTCCAGAGCCGACCCGGCCCACTGCGGCTCTCCTGGACCCGGCCCGCGCGAACCCGGGCCGGTAGGCAGGCGGGTGACCGGGCGCGGCCGACTGCGCCAGGAAAGGCGCTGCTCGAACTCCCGCCACGGAACCGGTGGATTCTCCCACCCCATCGTCCACCCC
>DAIRVB010000686.1:0-2289 GCA_036803065.1 Streptosporangiaceae bacterium | reverse complement strand
TCGTGACGGGAGCGATCTTGCTGGCGCGTCTGGTGACCTGGCCGGGCGGGAGGATCACGGACCGGATCGATGCCAATGCTAAGGAGACCGACGCGTTGGTCCGCTCGGAGGCGTCCAAGCACCGGCACGCGCTTGCGGAGGTGATCACCTGGACCGCCGTTTTGATCTGGGTGCTGGTCAGGCCGTCGACGCCAACCGTCGCCGTCGCCCCCCCGGCGACGGCGCAGCCCGCAAGCACACCCACGCCGGTGCACACCACGTCAACGCCGAGGACCAGGACCGCGCCGAGACCGACCCGGCTGGCCCCGCGGCCCAGCCCGGTGCCCTCGACCAGGACTCCACGCCCGAGCGGCGCGCCAAAGGCATCTCCCTCCCCGTCGGAGACGCCCACGCCTTCAGCTACCAGCCCGACGTCCCACTGAAGGGCTAACGGACGTCCAGCCGGTCAGGGCGCGGCCGATGATCATGCGCTGGATCTTGCTGCGTGCCGGCGAGGCGCTCGCACAGGAGCGCGCCGAAGTCAGATTCCTGCCGCGTGGGCGAGCTGGCCTACGGCGGCGGTGACTGCCATAGCCAGTCCGCCTCCCGCCAGCACACGCAGCGCCGGCCGCAGCGCGCTGGTGCCGGCGGCCCTGGCGCCCAGGACCCCGGCGACGCCCAGGCCAGCGAGCGTGACCGCCACGATCAGCCAGATACGGGCCGTCGCGGTGGCGGCGAGCAAACCTAGGAATGGCACCAGGCCGCCGCCGAGGAAGCTGGCTGCGGACGCGACTGACGCCTGCAGGGGACGGGCGGCGGTGGTCTCGCTGTGGCCGAGCTCGTCCCGCAGGTGGGCCTGGAGCGGACCGGCCGCGTGCAAGGCGACCGCGACCTGCCGGGCGAGGTCGCTGGGCAGTCCCCGTGCCTCGTAGATGCCGGTCAGTTCCCGCAGTTCGCCCTGCGGGTTGCCAGCCAGCTCACGTTCCTCCATTGCCCGGTCGGCCCGCTCCACGTCGACCTGGGAGCTGACCGACACATATTCGCCGGCGGCCATGGCCATGGAACCCGCGGCCAGGCCGGCCAGGCCGGCCGTGACCACCGTGGCCGTCGCTGTGCCGCTGGCCGCCACCCCGACCATCAGGCTCGCGGTCGACACCAGCCCGTCGTTGGCACCCAGCACAGCCGCCCGCAGCCAGCCCGCCCGGCCCGCACCATGCCGTTCGACGTGCGAACTGATCACCCCGAAAAAGGGCATCTGATAGACCTCGGCTTTCGAGAGATGGCGTCGCCCGGGAAACACGATCGAGACAGACCATGGGCGGCCTCCTCACCTGAGCGTGCTCTGCGTTGAGCTTCGCTGACAGTTGAGCTTCGCTGACAAGAGCCCGACCGCTCAGCGGCCGAAGGTCGCGACCCTCCGGGACCTTCGACCGGTGCACGGACCCGAAGTCACCGCTCATGCCACCAGGCAGGCGCCGTTCCTCCGTCGTGCCGGCTTGTCCGCCAGGATGCCCATGTCTGCCGGGTAAGCCTGCGAAGGCTTCGATGATCAAGGCTGCAAGGGCCGGATGAAAAGCTGGACACCGCGATTGCCGCCGGTAAACGGATCAGAGGGCGATCTCCTCAGCCGGCACGGCATCGGGCCGCGGCCGGCGCCCAGCCGTGGTCGTCACAGCAGCCCGCGCTCAGCGGGCTGGGCCGCTGGCGCCCCCCGGTAGGCCAGGTCCCGCGGATCTGGTGGTGCAGATGGCTTCCGGTGGCGCGTCGACGGTGACAGCGTGCGTGCTCCGCGCCATGGGTGGCGGGCGAGCTGATCACCGGGCAGTGCGCGGTGCCGTTCCTGTGCCGGGGCTGCTCGAGCCGCAGCACCACCCGGGGTCCGGCCGCCGGGAAGCGCGACCAGAGACCACGCCCAGGTCAAGGCGGCCCCGGACCAGAGCGTGGCCGCTGGCGGTGCTCCAGGTGGGTTCATGCATCCACGTTGCTATGCAGCAGCGATCACATCCAGACCCGAACGGCCTGCCAGAACGAGACCTTCGTACCTCCGCCAACAACCCGGCTGGGCACGTCCGCAACGGATCGCCTGGCTGGCGGTGGGTTGTGTCAGGTAAACGCGGGTGCCAGCTAGGTGGCCGCGGCGATGACCGCACGGGCCACCCGCTCCCCGCGCGCCCAGGCCAATCCCTTTCCCCGGGATGCCCTGGAACTGGGTTCAGCTGTCCGGGGTGTCTCGCAGGGAGTCCAGGGCTGCTCTCAGCCTGCTGGCGGCCTCGTCGGCGACCGGCTTGAGGGAGGGCTGGCCGGTCACGG
>DAIRVB010000685.1:0-2301 GCA_036803065.1 Streptosporangiaceae bacterium | reverse complement strand
GCAGTACAGGTTGCCGTTGGCGATGATGGCTCCCTGGTGGGTGCCGCGGGGCCCGCGGTCATTTGGGTGCAGGTCCTGGATGAGCTGGGCGCCGGCGGCGCGCAGCGGAATGGCCCAGGCGACGGCGTCGCGGTAGGCGTACCCGGAGTCGTCCAGGATGTCGCCGAGGCGGACGCCGGCCGCGGGCATACGGGTCAGGACGGCGACCAGGGCGCGGGCCGGGTCGAGGCGGCAGCTGGTGAGGGTCATCCGGCGGGCCAGTTCCGGGACAGCCGGGCCTGCTTCCTCGCGGGTCATGGTGCCGGCGGACAGGTAGAAGCCGAAGAACATCTCGCCCTTCGGACCGGGCAGGTTGCTGTTGCGGTGCCCCCATGAGGCTTCGGGGTCGGCGCACTCGGTGCTGCCGTGCCGGGGCGGGCGGGCGAAGGTCTCCACGTCGGTCCAGTCCGCGGCCAGCGCCGCGGAGGCGTCCTTGCGCTGTGCGGGGATGCTGGCCTCCAGCATGTCATCCAGGACGCTGGCAAGGACATCGGAGGGGGCCCCGTCGGGCTCGTCCTTGCCCAGCGCCTTCACCACCAGTCCGAAGGTGCGCCCGGCCTGCCGGTAGGTGAGCTGGTGCGGGCCGTGCTCCCATTCCTCGGTCACGCCGAGCCGTGCCTGGTCGGGCCCGGGCAGGGCGGTGAGCGCCGCGTGCACCTCGGTGAGGAAAGCTGGCCGGCGGTCAGCCTGGGTGAGCATCATCCCGGCCAGTAAGGTGCGGACCTTCAGCTGGCGGTGCCGCACCCCGATGGGCAGGAGCACCTCGGTCCGCGGCGCGACGCCGGAGCCGTCGATGATGTCCTCGACCCGGGCAAGAGGGATGGTCACCGCTGGCCGCCCAGCAGCGCCACTGCCCCGGCCTCGCCGGCCGGGTCGAGGGTGGCGGTGATGTCGCCCAGCCGCTGGCTGCAGGTGATCCCGGCGGCGTGCATGAAGGTGGCCAGGCCGAGCCGCCGCGCGCAGTCGGCCAGCCAGGTGGCGCGCAGCCGGGAGGTGTCCAGCCTTGGCAGCCCGGTCCCGCCCGCCAGCGAGCTGGCCAGCGGGTTCGTGATGTTATGACGGGCGGGATCGGTGCCACCGGTGACCAGGTACTCGCCGGCGAAGCGCGCTGATTCCAGCAGTGGCTCGTGGTAGCGGGCCAGCACCGGGACAACGCGCGGCCGGGCGCCGCGGACGGTCACGATGACGCCGCCGGACCGGCAGATGACGTCACTGCCCCGCACGGCGCGCAGGTCAGCGCGGATCAGCCCGGCGCCGGCGCCCAGGCAGACCAGGCCCGCGGTGCGCATCCGCCGCGCGGCCGTGGGCTGGGCATCCGCCAGGGCGAGGTAGCCGTCGATCTCGGCGGCGCTGTAGGGCGCCTTGGCCCGCTCGCGCGGCAGCGGCGCGTCCGCCGGGCGCAGCGCCGGGACCACCGCCCGGGCCAGGAACCGCAGGCTGGTGCGCAGCGTGCGCCGCGCCGGCCCGGACAGGCCCGGCGCGTACGCGGCGAACCGCTCGATCACCGACGGGTGCAGCAGCACCTCCGGGACCGGCTCCAGCCCGAGCCCGATCCCGTAGCCGGCGAGCCTGCCCGCCGCCCACAGCAGGTTCTTCGCCCGCTCCCGGCCGCCGGGCGCCGCCTGCCCGACGACCGCCCGGGCGAAGGACGCCGCCGCCGGCGGCACCGAGACCGGGCGCCAGCGCGCGATATAGCTGGCCACCTCAGGCTCTGTCATGCAACACTTATACTGTAGGACATGCCGGAAGCGGGGGACCCGGGATGCCACGATGAGAACGTGTCGCCCACCCACGGCCAGCAGGCCCAGGCCCGGCAGATAGGCCGCCGGCTCGCGCAGATCAGCTTCGTGCTACCCGGCACCCTCACCGAGCGGCTCACCCGGTGCGGCCGGGCGAACTGCCGCTGCCACGCCGACCCGCCCGTCCTGCACGGCCCCTACCACCAGTGGACCCGCAAAGTCGCCGGCAAGACCGTCACCCGGCTCCTCACCGACGACCAGCTCGCCGACTACCAGGACTGGTTCGACAACCAGCGGCGGCTGCGCGCCCTCATCGCCGAGCTGGAGGCCCTCAGCCTGGCCATCACCGAAGCCGACCCCCGCTGGCAGCGCTGAAACCAAGATCATGTGGGCAGAGCCCGCTTAACCCGTGGGCGACCCCCCGATCAGCCCGCATCAGGCCAGCTCACAGCCAAACGTGAAGACCTGACTCAATCGGGCCTGATGTTTGGCCAGGTCAGAAGCTCTTAGAACAGGTTCCATT
>DAIRVB010000684.1:0-2306 GCA_036803065.1 Streptosporangiaceae bacterium | reverse complement strand
TCTTACAAGCGAGGGGTCGCTGGTTCGAACCCAGCTGTGCCCACCCGCAGGTCAGAGCGTTGCCGGTAGGGTTTCAGGGGTCTTGGCGGCGGGTGATCACTAGCTGCCCAGAGAGTGGTCTGAGTCGGGCTTAGTAGCGTTCGCCGAGGTTGGACGCGGTTTGGCGGTGGTTTTATGTCGCCCAGTTCCGGGTCGTGGGAGCGCAGATGGGAGCTGGTTTCCTGGCAGCCGTCCGCCGGGGCCGGGCGGCCGATTTTGCGCCTGCTGAGCATGCCATCCCTGGCTGGTCTGGCCGCGGGCGGCGGCGTGAGTACCGGGTCGAGTTTGGCGGCGGCGCCCAGCTTCAGTTCCACACGCTGATCGCGTGGGCGCGGGTGGTAATTGTGCGCCGCAGCGTCTGCCCGCCGGTGGTGAAGTCCGCTCCGGGAGCGGTGGCTTCCGCAGCGGCGAGGCGTTCCGCGGCGGCCTTGCGCTGGCTGCTGGTCGCTGTGATGAGGGCCGGGAGGATGGGCAGCCGCTCGCGGGTCCGCTGGTCCATGCGGGACTTGCGGCGGGCGGCGGCCTTTTTGCGCGGGATCTCCCCGGCTCTGATCGGGCAGGGGGCGGCCCACGGCCCCCAGCGTGCCGGGTCCTCCATCGCCCACTGGGCGATGTCGAGGTAGAAGCCGCGGACGGCAGTCAGGCAGTTGGCTGCGTTCTCACGGGGGCTGGTGACCTCGGCGAGGCTGCCGTCGGGCTGCCTGCGCCGGGTTGTCTGGAAAGGATCCGCTGTTTCCACGCCGCCGCGGCCGGAGGGTCCAGGCGCAGTGAGCTGATCCCGGGGTGATGGGTTTCCAGGTCAGCCCAGAACAGGCGACTGGATGCACGCCGACGTCCGCGACTACCAACCCGAAGCAGCCTCCTTCCAGCTCGTGCTCGTCGCCTACCTGCAGCTTCATGAACCTGAGCTGGACGGCGTGCTGCGCCGGGCCGTGACAGCCCTCGCACCCGGCGGCACGCTGCTGGTGGTGGGCCCGCGCTATCCGGGACTGACCAGGGCATCCGACCGTCCTGTGATGGCTCACCGCGCTGCCGCCCAGTCTTGGTGGCTGGCGGTTCGTTGCTGAGTATTTCGGCATCGGGCAGAGCCGGGTGCTGCCATGGGCCCGCTGGCCCTCCCGTTAGCCGCGCGGGTTCTTGCGGCCCAGGCCGCCGGCGTGCAGTCGCTCGAACTCCTTCAGCATGGCCGCGCTGCGCCGCGGGCCGACGGGTTGCCAGAGGGGAAGGAACGTGACCCCCGGGTCGATCAGTTCCCATCCGGCGAAGAACTCCTCGATCTCCCGGAGAGTACGGTATGCGCCGGCGAACTGGCGCGCGCTGCTGATCTTCTTCAGCGCGGCGGCACCGGCGCCGCCTGTCTTGCAGAGCTGGGTGATGAACAGGTAACTGCCGGCAGGCAGCCTGGCACTGTAGTCGGCCACGAGCTTCTTCGGGTTCTCGTCATCACGGATGTGGTGCAGGATCCCGCACATCATCACGCCGACGGGCCGGCTGAAGTCGATGAGTTCGAGCAGGCCGGGGTCGCCGAGAACCTTCTCCGGCTCGCGGAAGTCGGCGGAGATGACCCCCGTCGTGTTGTCCGTGGCCAGCAGTGCGCGGCCGTGGGCCAGCACCATCGGATCGTTGTCGACATACGCGACGTGCGCCCCGGGTGAGTGCTGCTGCGCGATCTGGTGGACGTTCTCCTGAGTCGGCAGCCCGCTGCCGAGATCGATGAACTGATCGATTCCGGCAGACGTTACGAGGAAACGGACAGCACGGACTAAGGCGGCACGGTTCAGCAGGGCGGCGTCCCGCGCGTGGGGGATGTTATCGATCATCTCCTGGGCCATTGCCCGGTCGGCCGCGAAGTTATCCTTCCCGCCGATCAGCGCGTCGTAGACCCTGGCGATGCTCGGCTTGCTGAAATCGACTCCGACGGGGATAAGTGTGTCTTCCCCGGCTGTTTCGCCCATGCCGTATAGGGTACGGCCAGCGGCTCCGGTCTGAGCAGAGACCGCCCAACCCGCCAGCAGATCGCCGAGCGGATTAGCCAGCTGAGCGACATCGCCGCCACCGGCACGACGCGGCCCCGGCGACATGGCCAGGACGTACCGCAGCTGGGACTACGGCTCACGTACGAGCCAGACAAGCAGATCATCCGCGCGGCCGTACGCCCGCAGCCAGATAATTTAGGCAAATGGTTAGTGTCGGAGGAGAGTCCATGACCCGGACCGAGGTCCCCGTTGTCCGCAAGCAGGTGGTGGTCAACGCGCCGGCCGAGCAGG